>NZ_JBSFHA010000022.1:0-126648 GCF_053596855.1 Streptomyces sp. NPDC001617 | reverse complement strand
AGCATCCTCACAGCCGTGATCTTGTCACCCGAGAAGGTCACCTGGACCTGCACGGGCCCCTTGTCCGTGTTGATCGTCGTGCCCTTGACGACCGTGCCGGAGGTGGTGCCCGAGGAGCCCGACGAGGCGGACGCGGACGGTGTCGAGGCGGACTCGGTGGTGGACGTCGTACCGCCGGCCGACGGCTCGAAGCGCCAGACCGGGACCAGGCCGGCGATGCTGAGGACGACGACGGGTATGGCTCGCTTCACGTTGCTTCCCCGTCTCCCTCAGCCGGCCAGGCTGAAGCGCTCGAAGTGGATCTGCCGCTTGGTCACGCCCAGGTCGCCCAGGCTGCGCAGCACGGCGTTCATCATGGGTGGCGGTCCGCACAGGAAGACGTCGCGGTCGCCGATGTCCGGCACCAGGCGGGCCAGCTCGCGCGGCGCCAGCCTGTCGGGGACCGGCGGGCCGGTGACCAGATGCAGCTCGGCGCCCTTCGCCACCGCCAGCTCGCGCAGCTCGTCGTAGAGGACGGCGTCGCGTTCGCCGGCGACGCGGTAGATGACGACCGCGTGGCCCTCGATGTCCTCCAGGATGGCCCGGATGGGGGTGACGCCGACGCCGCCGGCGATGAGGAGGGACTCGGTCCTCGTGCGGTGCAGGGTGGTGAAGGCTCCGTAGGGGCCCTCGGCGAAGACGCGTGTGCCGACCTTGACGTGGCGCAGGGCGGCGCTGCCGTCGCCGGCCGCCTTGGCGGTCAGGCGGAGGGTGCGGCCGTCGGGGGCGGCGGAGAGGGAGAAGGGGTTGGCCTGCCACCAGCGGTCGCGGGTCAGGAAGCGCCAGAGGAAGAACTGACCGGCCTGGGCGGGGAGCTTGTCGAGGTCGCGGCCGGTGACGTAGATCGAGACGACGTTGTCGGACTCGGGGACGACCGCCGAGACACGGAACTGGTGGCGGGTGTTGTGCCACAGCGGCAGGACGGCGCGTCCCAGGACGACCGCGCCGAGGGCCACGCCCCACACCGCGTACCAGTACGTCTTCGCGGCCGACGACGAGGTGAACGTCGTACCGACCGCCACCTGGTGGGTGAAGGCCAGGACCACCGCCACGTAGGTGTACAGGTGGATGAAGTGCCAGGTCTCGTAGGCGAGGCGGCGGCGGGCGTAGCGGGCCGAGACGGCGCCGACCACGAGGATGATGCCGAGGGCGACGATCGCGCGGAGCACGCCCTCCGTCGTCTCGGCGAGGTCGACGAGCTCGCCGACCGGGCCGACGCCGGCGCCGTCCGCGTAGCCGAAGGTGATGAAGACGGCGTGCGCGAGCAGGGTCCACAGCAGGGCGAAGCCGGTCCAGCGGTGCCAGGAGGTCAGCCGGTCCATGCCGATGCGGCGGTCGAGCCAGGGCAGCCGGGCCACCAGGACCAGCTGGAAGGCCATCACGAGGGCGCCGTAGACGCCGAAGAGGCGGCCGATCACGATCAGCGCGTTGGAGGCGGCGAAGCCGGGCTGGACGAAGAAGTAGGTGACCACGGCCGCGTTCGCGGCCAGCACGGCGTACAGGCCCGTACGGGCCACCACCCTGGGCCGTATCGCCGTGGGGGGCGCGGGGGGCGATTGGACGGTCGTCACGGGACGGCAGCTCCTTGATCGGGTCCTGGGTGACCGAGCTTGGCTGGCGGGAGCTGTCGATAACCTGTCGTACAACTTACAAGTACTTATCGATGTGCCGGCTGTGTGCCTGACCATATGGCCTGACCAGCCGCGTGCCGCACTATGAGCGGGTGGAAAAAGTACGCCTCCTCGTCGTGGACGACGACCCGCCCATCGCCGATCTCGTCGCGACCGTCGCCCGCTACGAGGGCTGGGACGCGGTCACCGCGAACTCCGGTGAGGAGGCGCTCAGGCTGGCCGGCGAGTTCCATCCGGACATCGTCGTCCTCGACCTGATGCTGCCGGACGTGGACGGCTTCGGCGTGCTCGACCGGCTGCGCCGCTCCGGGACGATGGTGCCGGTGGTGTTCCTGACGGCGCGGGACGGGGTGGCCGACCGGGTGGCCGGGCTGACCCGGGGCGGCGACGACTACCTGGTCAAGCCGTTCGCGGTGGAGGAGCTGATGGCGCGCCTGCGGACGGTGCTGCGGCGCAGCGCCGGGCCGTCCTTCCAGCGGTCGGTCCTCCGGGTGGCGGACCTGACGATGGACGAGGACACGCGGGAGGTGCGCCGCGGCGAGAAGCTGCTGACCGTCACTCCCACCGAGTACGAGGTGCTGCGCTTCCTGATGCGCAAGTCGCCGACCGTGATGACCAAGGCGCAGATCCTCGACCACGTGTGGGAGTACGGCTTCGGGGGACGCTCGAACGTGGTCGAGCTGGTCGTCAGCCGGCTGCGCCGCAAGCTGGACGACACGGGCGAGCCGCTGATCCAGACGGTACGGGGCTTCGGATACGTCATCCGGCAGGCGGCCGAGTGATCCGGCGGCTGTGGCGGGCGTATCGCGGCATGCGCCTGGGCACCCGGCTGGCCCTGGGCCTCGGCGCGCTGGCCCTGGTCGTGTTCGCGGTGGTCGGCACCGCGCTCACCACGTACATGCGCGACTACCTGGAGAACCAGCTCGGCTACCAGATGAAGGTCGTGCAGACCGTGCAGACCAAGGACGCCGAGGAGAACGGCACGGTCACGCAGAAACCGTACTGGGGCTGGTTCACCGCGGTGTACGACGTGAAGGGCGACTCGGCCGTGCTGCGGCAGCCCGCCGACATCCCGCACGACATCCGCCCGCTCACCGCACTCGCCAGGACGATGGCGCACTCCGACACGGAGATCATGCGCACCGTGCACATCGACGGCTCGGGCACCTACCGGCTGCGGGCCTGCGCGGTCTCGCCGGGGGTGGTGCTGGTCAGCGCCGCCCCCATGTCCGAGATCGACGACACCATCGACCGGCTGATCACGGTGCAGGTGATCGCCTTCGGTCTCGCGCTCCTCGCCCTGGTGGTGTTCGGCCGGCGGATGCTGCGCCGGGGCCTGAACCCGCTGAGCGACATGGCGCACACGGCGCACGGCATCGCCTCGCACGACCTCACCGACACCGCGGCCCGGCTGCCGCTGCGCGCCGACGAGCGGGGCGGCGGCCCGGAGGTCGAGGAGCTGCGCACCGCCTTCAACACGATGCTGGAGCACATCGACGACTCGCTCGCGGTCCGCGCGGAGGCGGAACAGCGCCTGCGCCGTTTCGTCGCGGACGCCTCCCACGAGCTGCGCACCCCCCTGATGTCCGTACGGGGCTACGCGGACCTCTTCCAGTACGCCGCCGCCAACGCCCCCGAGGAACGCGACAAGCATCTGGCCCGGCTGCGCGCCGAGGCCGCCCGGATGGGCGTGCTCCTGGACGACCTGCTGCTGCTCGCCCGCCTGGACGCGGCGGAGGTGGACGCGCCGCTGCGGCTGCAGGAGGCGGACCTGGTGGAGCTGGTCGAGGAGGCGGTCGCCGCCTTCCGTGCGAGCCACCCCGAGCGTCCCCTGACGGTGACCTCGGCCCCGCCCTCCCTGAAGGTCCGCGTCGACCCGCACCGCATCCGCCAGGTCCTGGACAACCTCCTCACCAATGCGGCCGTCCACACCCCGGCCGGTACACCGGTCTCGGTGCAGGTCGTGCCGGGGTTGGGCACGGCCCGGGTACGGGTCGAGGACACCGGTCCCGGCATCCCGCCCGCCGACCGGGAACGCGTCTTCGACCGCTTCTACCGCGTCGACAAGGCCCGCAGCCGCGACCGGGGCGGCAGCGGCCTGGGCCTGTCGGTGGCGAGCGCCCTGGTCCGCGCCCACGGCGGCACGATCGAGCTGGACGGCGGGGCGGGGGCGACGGTGTTCACGGTGGTGCTGCCGGTGCGGGGGGACTGAGAGACCGGCCGTTCACGGCAACGGCTGCTCCGTCCAGATCACCTTGCCCTCCGCCGTGTACCGCGTTCCCCACCGCTCCGTGAGCTGGGCGACCAGGAACAGGCCGCGGCCGCCCTCGTCCTCGTTGCGGGCGCGGCGCAGACGCGGCGAGGTGCCGGAACCGTCGGAGACCTCGCAGATGAGGGCGCGGTCGCGCAGCAGGCGGAGCTGGACGGGGCCGGTGGCGTGGCGGATGGCGTTGGTGACGAGTTCGCTGGCGACCAGCTCGGTGGTGAAGGCGAGGTCGTCCAGGCCCCAGGCGGTGAGCTGTTCGGTGACGGCGGTACGGGCGCGGGAGACGACCGCGGGGTCGCTGGGCAGGTCCCACTGCGCGACCCGCTCCGGTCCGAGGACGTGCGTACGGGCGACGAGCAGCGCCACGTCGTCCGTCGGACGGGCCGGCAGCAGCGCGTCGAGGACCGCCTCGCAGGTGTCCTCCGGCGACCGCTCGGGAACGGCGAGGACGGCACTCAGCCGGTCCAGTCCCGAGTCGATGTCCCGCAGCCGGTCCTCGACCAGCCCGTCGGTGTAGAGCACCAGTTGGCTGCCCTCGGCCAGCTCCAGCTCGACGGTCTCGAAGGGCATGCCGCCCAGGCCCAGCGGCGCCCCGGCGGGCAGGTCCACGAACTCGACGGTGCCGTCGGGCCGGACGACCGCGGGCAGGGGGTGCCCGGCGCGGGTGAGGGTGCAGCGCCGGGACACCGGATCGTAGACGGCGTAGAGACAGGTCGCTCCGACGATGCCGGAGTCGGCCTGGCTGCTCTCCACCGCCCAGCCCTCGCCCCGGTCGAGGCGGCCGACCAGGTCGTCGAGGTGGGTGAGGAGGTCGTCGGGAGGGAGGTCCAGGGAACAGAAGTTGTGGACCGCGGTGCGCAGCCGGCCCATCGTGGCCGCCGCGTGCAGGCCGTGGCCGACGACGTCCCCGACGACCAGCGCGACCCGTGCGCCCGACAGCGGAATGACGTCGAACCAGTCACCGCCGACGCCCGCCTGCGCGGGCAGATACCGGTACGCGGCCTCCACGGCTCTCTGCTCGGGCCGCCCCTTGGGCAGCAGACTGCGCTGCAGGGCCAGGGCGGTGTGGTGCTCGCGGGTGTAACGGCGGGCGTTGTCGATGCAGATGGCCGCGCGGCTCGCCAACTCCTGGGCGAGGGAGAGGTCGTCGTCCTCGAACGGGGCGGGCTTCTCGGCACGGTAGAAGCTGACCACGCCGAGGGTCGCGCCCCGCGCCCGCAGCGGAACGGTGACCAGGGAGTGTATGCCGGCCGCGAGAGTCCGCTCCAGCCGCGGCGGATCCTGCGCCTTCCATCCGCGCGCCTCGGCCAGCACCGGCTCCAGCACGGCCCGTCGGCTCTCCAGGCACCGGGCCTGCGGTGTGGATGCCACGTAGGCGACGGAGTCGCCCACACGCCACAGATGCGACTCCTCGTGTACGGCCCCCAACGCCACCCGCCGCAACGGGACTTCCGCACCGAGCGAACCCGGCTCCTCGCCCCGCAGCACCACATCCGGCAGATCCACGGCGACGAAGTCGGCGAACCGGGGGACGGCCACCTCCGCCAACTCCTCTGCGGTACGCGTGACATCGAGGGTGGTCCCGATCCGCACCCCGGCCTCGTGCAACAACTCCAGCCGCCGGCGCGCCAGCACGGCGAGCCTCCCGACGCCGGGCTCGCCGACAAGAAGCAGCCGACTGTCGGCGGGACCGAGGATGTCGCCGACGGTCTCGGGGGGTTGGGGGGTGGGTGGCGCGAGGGGCGAGGGCGCAGCGGCCGACGGCACGACGGAATGTACGACGCCGGGAGGTACCGGCGGTGAGGAGGGGGCGGCACGAGGGGGAGCCGTGGGGGTGGTCGCCGAGGACGGGGGTGGTGCGGCGGTTGCGGGCGGGGTTGGTCCGGCGGTCGCAGGCGAGGCCGGTCCGGCGGTCGCAGGCACGGCCGGTCCGGCGGTCGCAGGCACGGCCGGTCCGGCGGTCGCAGGCACGGCCGGTCCGGCGGTCGCAGGCACGGCCGGTGGAGCGGTCGTGGAAGCAGCCGCGGCCATCGCCACCGGCACGCCCCCGACCGAGGGCACCGCACCGGCCCGAGCCCCCGCACCGGCCCGCGCCCCTGCCTCCGCACCAGCACCAGCACCAGCACCAGCACCAGCACCAGCACCAGCGTCGGCCTCCGCCGCGTCCGCCCCCTCCTGCGGCCCGCCGAACCCCTTCACCCGCGGCCCGCCGAGAATCCGCGCCTCGACCGCCACCCCCAACTCCCCTGCCGCGCCCGTGACCTGACGCCGCAACAGTGTGGCCACCCGACCGCCCGGCAGGGCCACCTCGTCCAGGGTCCGGTCCGGTGAGGCGATGAGTTCCTCGGCGCGTTCCCGCAGCACGGCCAGGTCGATCCGGCCGAGCGCGTCCCCGTCGGGCCCGTCGGTCCGGCGTCGCGGATCGCCCGACTCCAGGCCGGCCCGCCGGTACGCGGCGAGCAGTGCCCGCTCGCGCCGAGTCGCCTGCTCCAGCAGCCGGGCCTCGATAGTGCGGGCGGCCTCGCGGACCAGCCGCAGCATGGTGGGGTCGCCGTCGTCACGCAGACAGGTCAGGTCGAGGACGGCCTCGATGCGCCCGCTGAGCGGGTCGCGGACCGGGGCGCCCGCGCAGGCGAAGGGCTGAAGGCAGTCGGCGAAGTGCTCGCGCCCGACGACGTAGACGGGCCCGCGTTCGGCGAGAGCGGTGCCGACACCGTTGGTGCCGACCACCGGCTCGGACGCGTCGAACCCCGGCGCGAAGCTCACCTCGTCGAGCCGGCTCCGCAGCCGCAGATCACCGCCGAGCCGCTGCACCATCCGCCCCTGCGCATCGCACAGCACGACCGTCATGCCCACCTCGGCCAGCGAGGCCGTCAGCTCCTGCAGCACGGGGTCGGCAGCCCGCAGGAACCGCTCGTCCAGGCTGAGACCCGGCGCGTACGGGACCAGCAGCTGATTCGGTTCGAGCCCCGAGGAGCGGCACCGCTTCCAGGACTCCAGCACCGAGCCCCGCACGTCCGTCTCGACCCGCGCACCGGCCAGAAATCGTTCATGGGCATCGACGAGCCCGCCGATGTCGTCCCAGGCGACGGACAACGCGATCACTTCCCTCACCCGGAGCCGGTCCGGTCGCGCGCCGCCACTCGACTCGTCCCCGGCAAGACCTCCAAGCGATTTCACCCTAGACCCGCTGTGACCCGCACCACAACATCGAACACCTGTGGGTCACGGACCCTCGTCGAGAACTAATGTTACCGGTAACATTTCATCCTCGGCCGCCCGGAGAAGCCCCGATGACCCGACCGCACCACCTGCGTGTCCCCGTCCCCTCCGCACCCCCGCTGACCGGCCATCTCCCCTTCACCGACGCCCCCGGCGTCCCCGACCCGATCGAGGTGACCAGCCGCTGGCTCACCCGCGGCGGCCGCCCCTGGTTCCCGGTCTCGGGCGAGTTCCACTACTCCCGGTACCCGGCCGCCGCCTGGTCCGAGGAGCTGCTGAAGATGAAGGCGGCCGGGGTGACGGCGGTCGCGAGCTATGTCATCTGGATCCACCACGAGGAGACCGAGGGCCGCGTCCGCTTCGACGGCGGCCGGGACCTGCGCCGCTTCGCCGAGCTCTGCGCCCGCCACGGCCTGGACTTCATCCCCCGCATCGGCCCCTGGTCCCACGCGGAGGTCCGGGGCGGCGGCCTCCCCGACTGGCTCCTGGCCCGCGACTGCACGCCCCGCACCGACGACCCGGCCTACCTGGAACCGGTCCGCACCTGGTTCGCGGCCATCGCCGACCAGCTCCGCGGTCTCGACCGCGCCCACGGCGGCCCGATCGTCGCGATCCAGATCGAGAACGAGCTCTACGACCAGCCCGGCCATCTGCTCACCCTGAAGCGCATGGCGCAGGACGTGGGCCTCGCGGCACCCCTGTGGACCTCGACGGCCTGGGGCGGAGTCCAGCTCCCGCCCGACGAACTGCTCCCCCTCTACGGCGGCTACACCGAGACGTTCTGGACCGAGGCGGACGGCGGCTGGCCCGACACCTGCCGCAAGCACTTCTTCTTCACCCACCAGCGCGACGACGAGGGCATCGGCGCCGATCTGCGCCCCACCACCGTGCGCGGTGGCACTCCGGACGCCTTCGCGGACCGATTCCCCTGGGCCACCTGCGAGTTGGGCGGCGGGATGGCGGTCGCCTATCACCGTCGGCCCCGGGTGGAGGCCGCCGACATCGGGGCACTAGGCCTCACCAAGATCGGCTGCGGCTCGGTCTGGCAGGGCTACTACATGTTCCACGGCGGCACCAACCCGGCCGGCGAATCGACACCCCTCCAGGAGTCCCACGCCACCGGCTACCCGAACGACCTGCCGATCCTGACGTACGACTTCCAGGCGCCCCTCGGCGAGCACGGCCAGTACCGCCCCTCGTACCACGAACTCCGGCTCCAGCACCTGATGCTGGCGGAGTACGGCCATCTGATCGCCCCGATGGAGTCGGTCCTGCCCGAGCGCCGGCCGAGGGGCCAGGACGATCGCGACACCCTGCGCTGGGCCGTGCGCAGCGACGGCACCTCGGGCTTCCTGTTCGTCAACAACCACCAGCCGCACGAGCCACTGCCGGACCACCCGGAGACCTCTTTCACCCTTGAACTCCCCCGCGATTCAGATGAGTTGGCCCTGCCGAGCACACCCGTCACCGTCCCCTCCGGCGCCCACTTCTGCTGGCCGCTGCGTCTCGACGTCGCGGGCCTGCGCCTGGAGTGGGCGACCGCGCAGCCGGTGTGCACGGTCGAGGCGGACGGCCGTACGGTCCTGGTGCTGGCCGCGACCGACGGGATCGCGGCCGAACTCGCCCTGGGCACCGGGACGTTGACCTCCGTCAGAACGCCCTCCGGCGAGGTCGCCCCCGTGGCGGAACGTGTTCTGGTCACCGGGCTCCGACCCGGCACCGACGCGCTTGTCGAGGTCGACACGGCGGACGGCGGACGGGTCGGGCTGCTGGTACTGGACGCGGCGACGGCACGGACGCTGTACCGGGGTGTGGCGTGGGGCGCCGAGCGGCTGGTGCTGTGCGCGGACGGGGTGGTGTTCGACGAGGGCGACGGTGAGGGCGAGGGCGAGGTGCGGGTGCACAGCCGAGCGGCGCGGCCGTCGTTCGCGGTCTTCCCAACTCCAGGGAAAGCTCCGGAGGTTGGTGGGGCAGCGGCCGTACGGGACGCGGCGGACGGGGTGTTCACGCGCTACACGATCGAGCCCGACGAGCGCCAAGACGCCCCCGCCGCGTCCGTCACGCTCACCCGGACCGCGGGGGCGGCTCCCGCGCCCGTGACGGGCGTACTGGACCGGGCGAGCGCTCCCGCGGACAAGTACTTCGACACCTCGGCGGCCGAGTACCGCGTCGACGTACCGTCGGGCCTCCCGGCCGGCACGATCCTGCGGATCCGGTGGACCGGGGACGTGGCACGCGCGTATGTGGGCGAGACGCTCGTGGCCGATCAGTTCTTCTCGGGGCGGGTGTGGGACATCGGCCTCGATCGGCTCTGTCCCGGCCAGCCGCTGCACCTGCGGGTGCTGCCGCTCGCCGCCGACGCTCCGGTGTACGTGCCCGAGCGGGCGCGCGGGGCCACGGGGACGGCCGCGGTCGTCGGGGCCGAGTGGGTCGTCGTACGGACATGGGCGGCCCGAGAGGACTGAGAGCGCCCGTCGGAGGGGCCTCGGCCTATGCTGTGGGCCCCGCCCGCCGACCGCGTTCAGCCGAGGAAAGCCGCCATGACCCGCGACTCCGCCGACGACTCCCCCGCCCCCAAGGCGCGTCGCCGACGGAACTTCGCGGGCGCCCGACCCGTGATGGACGACGTGGCCCGGCTCGCCGGCGTCTCCAAGCAGACCGTCTCGCGCGTGCTCAACGACCATCCCTCCGTCCGCCCCGAGACACGGGAGTCGGTCACGGCGGCCATGCGGTCGCTCGGCTACCGCCCCAGCCGCAGCGCGCGCTCGCTGGCCAGCGGCCGGACCCGGATGCTCGGTGTGATCTCCTTCGACGCCGCCCGGTACGGCCCCGCCTCCGTCCTCACGGCGATCAACACCGCCGCCCAGGAAGCCGGTTACCTGGTCAGCTCCATCGCCCTGGACACGGCCGACCAGGAGACCGTCGTACGGGCGGTGGACCGGCTGTCGGCCGAAGGGGCCGACGGCGTCATCGCGATCGCCCCGCAGCGCTGGGTGGGCCGGGCGCTGACGGAGGCCCACCTGGACACTCCGCTGGTGGTGCTGGAGAGCGAGGTCGGGGGCGGCGCGTCCTTCGTCACCGCCGACTCGCACACCGGCGCCCGCAAGGCCACCGGACATCTGCTGGCCCTGGGCCACCGCACGGTCCACCACATCGCGGGCCCGGACGGCTGGACCTCCGCCGACCAGCGACTGGCGAGTTGGCGGGAGACCCTGACGGCGGCCGGCGCCGAGCTCCCCGACCCGCTGTTCGGCGACTGGAGCGCCGGCTCCGGCTACGAGCTCGGCCGCCTGCTCGCCCGACGCCCGGACGTCACCGCGGTGTTCGCCTCCAACGACCAGATGGCTCTCGGCCTCCTGCACGCCCTGCACGAGGCGGGCCGCCCGGTGCCGGACGAGGTGAGCGTCGTCGGCTACGACGACATCCCCGAGGCGGCGCATCTGCTCCCGCCCCTGACGACCGTACGCACGGACTTCACCGAGATCGGCACCCGTTCGCTACGGCTCCTGCTGAACCGTGTGGAGGGCCGCACCGAGCCGACGCCCGTCGAGCCACTGGTCCCCGTGGAGCTCGTGGTCCGCCGCAGCAGCGGACCGGCGCCCCATTGAATGCTCCATTCAGCATCTCTAGCATCATCCGGTGGATGCATTCACCCATGGCTCAGGAGAATCCATGTTCCCTGCCAGACGTCCATGGCGCCTCACGGCGGCCACCCTCCTGCTGACCGCCGGACTCACCGTCCCGGCCCTGTCACCGGCGGCAGCGGCCACCCGGTCCCCGGTGCCCCAGGTATGGCCGACGCCCCGGCACATCGAGGCGAAGGGAGGCCAACTCCGGGTTCCCGAGCGGGTGGTGGAGGTCGTGGGCCCGAAGACCGACCCCTCCGCCCGCCATCTCGTCGAGTCCGTCCTGCGCGAAGCCGGCGCCCGACGGATCACGGCGGTGAACGCCGACGACCAACCGCCGGCGGCCGCCCTGACCGTCTACGTCGGCGGCCCCACCGAAAACCCGGCCACGGCAGGCGCGTTGAGGCGACTGCACGCCAAGCCCCCGACCGGCCTCCCCTCCGGCGGCTACACCCTCGCCTCGGGCCGCGCGCACGACCGCGCCCTTCTCGCCCTCTCCGGCACGGACACCACCGGCACCTTCTACGCCGCCCAGACCCTGCGCCAACTGACCGTCAAGCCACACCGGTTGCCCACCGTCACCCTCCGCGACTGGCCCTCCGCCGCCCTCCGCGGAGTGGTCGAGGGCTTCTACGGCACTCCCTGGACGCACGCCGAACGCCTTGCCCAGCTCGACTTCTACGGCCGTACGAAGCAGAACGTCTACGTCTACTCCCCCAAGGACGACCCCTACCTCCGCGGCCAGTGGCGCGACGAGTACCCGGCCGCCGAACTGGCCCGGCTCAAGGAACTGGTCGACCGGGCCGACGCCAACCACGTCCGCTTCACCTACGCCCTCTCCCCCGGTCTGTCGGTCTGCTACTCCTCCGAGTCCGACATCGCGGCCCTCACCCGCAAGTTCGACTCGTTGTACGCCATAGGCGTGCGGTCCTTCGCGATCCCTCTGGACGACATCAGCTACACCAAGTGGAACTGCGACGCCGACGAGAAGGCCTTCGGCACGGGCGGAGCAGCGGCGGGCGCGGCCCAGGCACACCTCCTCAACGAGGTCCGGAAGGCCTTCTCGGCCACCCACACCGATGTCCAGCCGCTGGAGATGGTCCCCACCGAGTACTCCGACCTCGCCGACTCCCCGTACAAGAAGGCCCTGCGCGAGCAGCTCGACCCGGCCGTCGTCGTGGAGTGGACCGGCGTGGGCGTGATCGCCCCCACCATCACCACCGACCAGGTGAAACAGGCCCGCGAGGTCTACGGCCACCCGATCCTGGTCTGGGACAACTACCCGGTGAACGACTACGTCACCAGCCGCCTCCTCCTCGGTCCCTACACCGGCCGCGACCCCGGCGTGGCGAGCGCGGCCACCGGCGTGACCGTCAACCCGATGATCCAGGGCGAGGCCAGCCGCCTGGCCCTGTTCACGTCGGCCGCCTACCTCTGGAACCCCGGGGCCTACGACCCGCGCACCGCCTTCCTCGCCTCGGTCAAGGACCTGGCAGGCCCCTCGGCGGCGCACTGGCTGCGCATCTTCGCCGAGAACAACTACTCCTCCCAGCTGGACACGACCGAGTCCCCCACCCTGACGCGCCTCATCGCCGACTTCCGTACGGCGTACGAGGAGAACACCGGCCTCGACCGGGCAGCCACCGCCCTCAAGTCGTACTTCACGGACATGGCCGCGACGCCGGACGAGTTGCGCGCCCATCTCCACAACTCCTCCTTCCTGGACGAGACTTCACCCTGGCTGGACAAGCTGGGCGGCTACGGCACCGCGGGCGGGACAGCCGTGGACCTCCTCCTGGCGAACAAGAAGGGCGACACCGGCGCGGTCACGACCTACTGGAACCGTCTCAGGTCCGAGCGCAAGGGCCTCGACGCGATCCCGCAGCAGGTCTCGCCGGGGGTGATGGACCAGTTCCTGTACCGGACGATGCTCGACACGGCCCCCGACCCGGGCGTGGACGCCTCGTTCACCCCGACGTCCCTCAGCCTCAAGCCCGGCGCGACGGACACGGTCACCCTCGCCCTCTCCGACCCACGCTCCACCGCGTCCCGCACGGTGACCTGGAAACTGACCGCACCCGAAGGCGTCACCGCATCCCCGGCAGAGGGCACCGTCACGGTCCCGGCGGGCGGCACCGCCTCGGCGACGGTCACCCTCACCGCCGGCAGCACGACAGGCGTCCACTCCCTCGTCCTGTCCGGCACCGGCATCCTCACCCGGGCGATCCCGGTCCGGATCACGGACGGCACGGACACACCGGACGCCCTCACCGCCGACTTCAGTGGAGCATCGGTCAGTTCGATCGACCTGACCTCCGGCAAGAGCACGGACATCGCGGTGGGCAACAACCCGGGAGAGGTGGTCGCAAGCCCCGACGGCCACACCGCCTACGCCGCCGACCAGGGCTCCGACACGGTCAGCGTGATCGACATCGCCCAGTCCAAGGTCACCGCGACGGTCCCGGTGGGCCACGTACCCGCCGGCCTGGCCCTGACCCCGGACGGCCGTACGCTCTGGGTCGCCAACTACACGGACGGCACGGTCCAGCCGATCAACACGGCCGACCTCAGGACCGGCACCCCGATCCCGGTCGGCTCGGGCCCGGAGAACATGGCGATCACACCGGACGGCAGCACCCTGTACGTGGCCAACATCCACGACAACACGGTCTCGCCGGTCGACCTGAGCACCGGGAAGCCCGAAGCCGCCGTCCCCGTGGGCCCGAACCCCTTCAACGTGGTCGCAGCACCCGACGGAAAGACGGTCTACGTCTCCAACTCCGGCGGCTCGACCGTCACCCCGATCGACACCGCGACCAACACCACGGAGCCGACCCTCCTGGTCACCGGCCAGGCCTACGGCCTCGCACTCTCCCCGGACGGCCGCACCCTCTGGATCAGCCCGAGCAACGGCGACACGGTCACACCGGTCGACACAGTGACAGGAGCCCCCGGCAGGCAGGTAACAGTCGGCAAGTCGGCCTTCGACGTGGCCCTGAACTGGAACGGCACCAAGGCCTACGTCACAACAGCCGACGAAGACACCTTGGTGCCGATAGACGTGGCCAGTGGGGAGGTCGAGGGTTCAATGACGACGGGCGCCTATCCACTTGCGGTCACACTGACGCCCTGAAGGGGCGCGAGGAGCCCTCCCAGCGGAGCTAACTCGCAGTACGCCGAATCCGCCCGGCGTACCGCTTCTCCAACTCCAGATTCCCCTCAAACCCCCCAGGCACGTTCGCCGACACATAGACCGGCGGCCGCTCCCCCGCATCAAGCAGCAACCGAGACGCCTCGGCAACAGCCATCTGCACGAGCATCACTCCGGTGAGCGTGGACAGCGCACAGACGGACCCACCACCCGGCAAGTCCAGCAACGCATCCCCGCGAGGAGCGCGATTGTCGAGAACGACGTCCGCCAGATCGGCGAGCTTCTTGCCGCTGGGATGCCCCGCCGGCACGGCACGTGTGTGAGCGAGGGAGGTGATGGCCAGCAGACGGTGGCCGTTCTTCTTCGCCTGCAGGGCTGTCTCGACGATCACGTTGTTGACGCCCGAGTTCGAGATGATCACGAACAGGTCCTGCGGACGCGGCGCGGCGAGCCGATAGATCCGCTCGGCCACGCCTTCCTTCCGCTCCAGGAGCGGATCGTCGAGCGCGCTGGGTGCGTCACCGCCGTAGAGAACGAGGTCGGCGATGCTCAGCCGATTCGTCGGCACCAGCCCACCCGCACGCCCCGCGAGTTCGAGCACGATCGCCTGGGAGTGCCCGGTACCGAACGCCTGTATCACACCGTCGGCGCGCACACAGTCGGCGATCAGTTCCGCCGCGCCGGCGACCTCGTCGCGCGCGGCCTCGGTGATGTCGGACAGAACGGTCAGGCTCTCCCGCGCGAAGCCCTCGGCGCTCACGGACTCGACGGACACGCGACACTCCCCACCGGTGGATTGAACCACCCTATGCGACTCCACAGCTGAATCAATAAATCACATGGCTCATGCAGCGAGCAATGCGCGGGAGTCAACGTGTGACAACGCGTGAGCACCGCTCGCCTTCCTGGTCCTGGTATTCAATCCCCACCCCGAAGGGTGGCTGATACCTTCTCCTCATGCCCTCGACGGACGTCACCACACTGATCCGCACCGAGCTGCCGAGGCTGGCCGGCTCCCTGAGGAAGGTCGGCGAGCTGATCCTGGAGGATCCGGCCGCCGTCACCCACTGCTCGGCCGCCGAGCTGGGCCGTCGCACCGGGACCTCGCAGGCCACGGTGACCCGCTTCTGCCGTGCCATCGGCCTCGACTCCTACCAGCATCTGCTGATCGAACTGGCCCAGGAGCGCGGCCGCGGCGAGGCCTCCGACTGGGGCTCCGCCGAGATCGGGCCGGACATCTCACCGGACGACAGCCTGGAGCGGGTCGTCCAGGTCGTCGGCAGCGCGGACCTGAGGGCGATCCAGCAGACCATCGACCGTATCGATCTGGACGCGCTCGAAAGAGCCGCCCAGGCCCTGGCCAAGGCCCGCCGTATCGATGTGTACGGCGTCGGCGGCAGCGGCGCGGTGGCGCAGGAGACGGAGACGCGGCTGTTCCGCATCGGCTGCCAGGTGCGCGGCTGGACCGAGGTGCACGGCGCGGCCACGTCCGCGGCGCTGCTCACCCCCGCGGACGTGGTGATCGGCATCTCGCACTCGGGGGCGACCCGCGAGACCATCGAGCCGTTCGAGATGGCCAAGGAGCGGGGTGCGACGACGGTCGCGCTCACCACGGACCCTCGTTCCCCGCTCGCCCGGGCCGCCGACATCCGGCTCATCTCGGCCACATCGGAGACCAGCTTCCGCACCGGCAGCATCGGCGGCCGGCACTCGGTCCTGATGATCGTCGACTGCCTCTACGTCCGGGTCTCCCAGCTCTCCTACCAGCGCGCCAGTGCCTCGCTCGCGCTCACCGACCACATCACGCCGCAGCATGCGGTGAAGTCGCGCCGGACGAGGTGAGAGCGACCGATCGAGCACGGCCGAGGTTGCATGGATGAACCACCGAGGAAACGTGAAGATGGTTGATTGAACCATCCGGGCGATGCCAGGATGGGGTCTTCGCCGACATCCTCGTAGGAGACCCATGCGCGTCACCTCTGCCGAGTCGACCGAACTCTTCGTCGGGACCGCCGAGCGCCCGCTCCAGGTGATCGCCGCCGGGATCGAGCACACCCCGGGCCGTACGGTCCTGCTCACCGTCGAGGGCCCGGGCGTCACCGGGGACGCGGTCGCCACCACGGGCGACGACGGCACCGTGCGCGCCGAGATAGCCGTGGCGGTCGAGGGCCTCGCGCCCGGCGACCGCCGCGAGGTGACACTGACCGCCGTCGACGGGGACCTGGTCACCCGGCACACCCTCGGCTTCACGGCCGCCGAGCCCGGCTGGACCATGTTCATGGTCAGCCACTTCCACTACGACCCCGTGTGGTGGAACACCCAGGCTGCCTACACCGAGACCTGGGACGTGGCCGACGAGCCCGCCGTCACCGGCCTCCCGGCCCGCACCTTCGACTCGCGCGGCCAGTCCGGGATGAGCCTGGTCCGCGCCCACTGCGACCTGGCCCGCCGCGACCCGGCGTACACCTTCGTGCTCGCGGAGGTGGACTACCTCAAGCCGTACTGGGACGCCTTCCCGGAGGAGCGCGCCTTCCTGCGCGAGCTGATGCGCACCGGCCGCGTCGAGATCATGGGCGGCACCTACAACGAGCCGAACACCAACCTCACCGGCGCCGAGGCGACCGTACGGAACGCGCTGTACGGCGACGGGTTCCAGCGCGGGATCATGGGCGGATCGCCGGAGACGGCCTGGCAGTTGGACGCGTTCGGGCACGACCCGCAGTTCCCGGGGCTGATGGCGGACGCGGGGATCAGCTCCAGCTCGTGGGCGCGCGGCCCGTTCCATCAGTGGGGGCCGACCCTCTCCGTCTTCGGCGAGGAGCCGCGCGATCCCGGGCGCATGCAGTTTCCGGCCGAGTTCAGCTGGATCGCCCCGTCCGGTCGCGGGCTCCTGACCGCCTACATGGTCAACCACTACGGCGCGGGCTGGGCGATCGACAACGCCCCCACCCTCCCCGAGGCGGAGGCCGCCGCCCTCAAGCTGTTCCGGGGCCTGAAGAAGGTCGCCCTCACCCGCAACGTCCTGCTCCCGGTCGGCGGCGACTACGCGCCCCCGTGCCGCTGGGTGATGGCGATCCACCGCGACTGGAACGAGCGTTACGTCTGGCCTCGCTTCATCAGCGGCACCCCGCGCGACTTCTTCGCCGCCGTCCGCGCCCAGCTCGACGCCGAGGGCCGCAAGGCCTCCCCGCAGACACGGGACATGAACCCGGTCTACACCGGTAAGGACGTCTCCTACATCGACACCAAGCAGGCCCAGCGGTACGGCGAGACACTCCTCGCCGACGCGGAGGCCTGGGCGACCCTCGCCTCCCTGGTTACCGGGCACCCGTATCCGGACGCGGCGCTGGACAAGGCCTGGCGTCAGCTGATCTACGGCGCCCACCACGACGCCATCACCGGCTCGGAGTCGGACCAGGTCTACATCGATCTGATGACCGGCTGGCGCGAGCTGTACGACCTGGCCGAGACCGTGCACACCGACGCGACCCAGGCGCTCGCCGACCGGGTGACGCCGGGGGACGGTCCCGACCTGGTCGTCTTCAACTCCGCGACCTGGCAGCGACGGGACGTCCTGACGGTGGACGACCCGGGCCTCGTACCGGTCGGCCTCCCCGCCGTCCGCGAGGACGGCCGACTCCATGTCGTCGTACCGGAGTTGCCCGGCATGGGCCTCAAGGCCCTCCCCCTCACCGAGGGTTCGGCCCCCGAATGGGCACCCGGCGGGGGCACGACCATCCGCAACGAGTTCTACGAGGTGACGGTCGACCCGGCCCGCGGCGGCGCCGTCAGCGGCCTGCGCGCGGTCGGTGAGGGCGGCCGGGAGCTGCTGCGCCCCGGCGACATCGGCAACGAGTTGGTCGTACAGGAGGAGTACCCGCGCCACCCACGCTTCGGCGAGGGTCCCTGGCACCTCACACCGACCGGCACGACGGTGGCCCGCAGCGGAGACGTGACGGCTTCGGTGGAAGTGTCACACTCTCCGGCGGGGTCCCGGATCACCGTCCGCGCCGACCTCGGTGTCTTCGCCTACACCCAGCGGCTGACCCTCTGGCAGGGCGTCGACCGCCTCGACGTCACCACCACCATCGACGGCTACGACGGCGCCGACCGGCTGATCCGGGTCCGCTGGCCCTCCGACGTACAGGGCGGACTGCCGGTGCACGAGGTGGCGGACGCGGTGATCGGGCGCGGGTTCGGGTTCGTGGACGTGGACAGCGAGCAGTTTCCGTGGACGCTGGACAACCCGGCCAACACCTGGTTCGGGCTGGGGTCCACGGCACGGGTCGAACTACGGTACGACACAGGGGAGTTGATAGGCCGGCGATCGATCGGGGTCGCCGAACTCGTGTACGCCTCCTGGAGCGAGGCCGGCGAGCTGGGCACCCCGCTCGCCGCAGCCCTCGTCCGCGCCGGAGTCACCGCCACCTCCACCATCGCCGGCGGTCCGCGCTACGGCGACCTGGAGGTCGACTCTAATCTCCCCGACATCCGGATCGCCGTCGGCGGCCCGGACCGCAACTCCCTCGTCCGCGAGGCGCTGGGCTGGGATCCGGCCGCAGGGCGCGAACTCCAGCGCCAGCTGGCCGAGGGCGGTGTGGCGGCCGTGTGGGTCGCGCCGCGTGCCTCGCTGCGCGAGGAGTGGGTGCCCGGGGCCGACCTGCGCGACCTGGAGCGGCTGCCGCTGCTGGTGATCGCCGGCGCGGACGCCGAGGGCGACGCGAAGGCGGTGGACGCGCTGATCGCCGACCTGGACGACGCTGTCGTACGGGCCACGGCCGCGGGGGGAGGCGAGGCGCTCCCGCCCGGCGACGCCTGGGACGGACGGAGCTTCGCCGTCCTCAACCGGGGCACTCCCGGCTGCGTGGTCACCTCCTCCGGCGACCTCTACATGTCGTTGATGCGCTCCTGCACCGGCTGGCCCTCCGGCGTCTGGGTCGACCCGCCCCGCCGTACGGCCCCCGACGGCTCGGCGTTCCAGCTCCAACGCTGGTCCCACACCTTCGAGTACGCGGTCGTCGCGGGCGAGGGCGACTGGCGCGAACGCCAACTCCCCCGTGTCGGGCATGAGTTCAACCATCCGCTCACCGCCCGCATACGAACTCACACGGAATTCGCCTCCCTCCCAAGGGAGTTGACCTTGCTCACCGTGGAACCGGCGGGTGAGGTCCTGCTCGACGCGCTCAAGCCCGCCGGGTCTCCGCTCGCGCGCGGAAGCGTGGCGCCGACCGATCCGGGGCGCGGGGTCGTCGTACGCGTACACGAGGTGAACGGGCGTCCGGTGCGGGCCCGCGTCCGCGGACCGAAGGAGTGGGTGCGCGGCGCCCGGGCGGACGTCCTGGAGACGCCCGGCGAGTCCCTGGCACCCGACGGCCAGGGAGCGCTCGGCATCGGCCTGACCGGCTTCGAGGTCGCGACCCTCCTCGCCACCCCACCCGAGGGGCCCAGGCCGCCGTACGCCCCCGGAGTAGCCGCCCACGAGCCCGCACAACCCGTCCCCACCCGCTACTGGCTGCACAACTCCGGCCCGGCACCGCGCGGCAACATGCCGGTGACCGCCTACGTCTCCCCGACCGTGCTCACCGCCTCCGAAGGCCCGGTCACCGCGACGGTCCGGATCGCCTCGGAGCTGACCGACGCGCCCGTCTCCGGCACCGTCACCATCGGCGTCCCGCCCGGCTGGCGGGCCGAGCCGAGCGAGGTGCCGTACGCGCTCGCCCCCGGCGGCTTCACCCTCTGCGAGGTCACGGTGACACCGCCCGAGGATGCCCCACCCGGTCGGCACTGGCTGACCGCGCGTCTGACCTACGAGGGGCAGACGTACGAGGATGTCGTGGCGCTCGACGTTCCGGGCGAGCGCCACGCGGCACCAACTCTCCTCGCGAATATGGGAGTTGAACAGATCGGCGTGCGCAGGGGCGAGCGGACCCGCGTCCCTGTACGACTGCACAACGGCACCCTCGGCCCGGTCAACGGCACCCTGTGGACCGTCTCCTCCTGGCACACCTGGGGAGGAGTCGACCCGGGCTGCCAGGGCTTCACCGTGCCCCCGGGCGAGCACCTGGACGTCTTCGTCGACATCGACGGCAGCGCGATCGAGCCCGGCTCGTACTGGCTCATGGCAAAGATCGCCTGGCACGGCCGGGTCGCCTACACGGAGGCGATCGTGCTGGAGGTGACCCCATGACGGACCACGCTGCGGTGCTGAGGGGCGAGCCCCTGCCCAAGGAAAGGGTGGATGCTTTCTTGAGCAGGGTCCCCGTAGCGCCCCTCAGGGGCGCGGGGCCGTATTCGATCAGCGGCTACCGCCGCGCGGGCGCGACCAGCCACGAAGGCGCCGCGCCCGCCGACGGACACGACGAGGCACTGTCGGCCCGCGCAGAGCGCCAACGCCGCCGCTGGGCCACGCAAGTGGTCGTCGCCGACGAACTGGCCCGCCGAGCCTGCGAAGAACGGGGCCTGGCACCACCGCAGGAGGTATCCCCGACCCGGGTCCTGGAAGTCGCCGGCACCGACGTCGCCGACCTCGGCAGCATCATCGCCGCAACCCTCGCCCACTCCCCCGCAGCCCGCCTCCTCCTGACCGAGTTGGAGAAGCAGCAGGAGGTCCCCGAGGCGGCCGTACAGGACTACTACGACCGCAACCGGGACCGCTTCCTCACCCCGGACGCACTACGGCGCGGAGTGGACCCCTTCGGCCGGGCGGCCCCGGGCGACTTCCTGCCGTACGGGCAGGTCCGCGACGGCGTCGAGCACGACCTGCGCCGCGCCGCGGGCCACCGCGCCTTCTTCGACTGGTTCGACCAGGCACGAGCCGGAGTGGTGTACGCGGCGGGGCACGAGCACCCCGGCGACCCCGCCCACCCGGACCACGAACACCGCCACTGACAACGGGCGGAACCTAAAAGCAACACGGCAACCCATTGACCTCCGATGAATTCTGGTCCACCTTTTCATCAATCGGAGTCGAAGTTGGTTGATTGAACCAGCCACTCGGCTGGTCCCAGGAGGGTGGACATGCGCGCTGGAAGACTGACCGCATCCGTGGCGGGAATCATCGCCCTGACGCTCACGGCGGCCGGCTGCGGCCTGTCCGGTGGTTCCTCCGGCGGTGACTCCACCGCCGGAGGCTGCAAGGTGGACAAGGGCAACGTCGGCTCCGGCAAGTTGACGGGTGACGTCAAGGGACAGATCACCTTCCAGACGACGAACCTGAAGAAAGACTTCGGGGACTTCTTCAACGGCGTGATCAAGTCCTTCGAGAAGGCCCACCCCGGCGCCAAGGTCAAGTGGATCGACGATCCCGGCGACAACACCTTCACGCAGCGGACGGTGGCCGATGCCCAGGCCTGTACGTTGCCGGACGTCATCAACATCAACGCCCCGACCGCGACCGCCCTGACCAAGGCCGGCTACCTGCTCGACCTGAGCGTGAAGGACCCGGACGTCGCCAAGCCCTTCGTCCCGGCGTTCTGGAAGACCAGCACCTACCCGGACGCCTCCGGCAAGGCGATCCACACCACGCTGCCCTGGTACACCGGCGGTGTCCTGCTGACGTACAACCAGGACCTGCTGACCAAGGCCGGCATCGACCCGGCGAAGCCCCCGACGACGATCTTCGGGCTGTTCGCCGACTACGAGAAGGTCGCCAAGGCGGCCAAGGGCAAGTACTACGCGACGATGGCCAACCCGATCTGGCGCATCCCGGCCGACTTCGACCAGATGAACATCAAGACCCTCTCCGCCGACGGCAAGTCGGCCGTGTTCGCCGACGATCCGAGGACCACGCAGTGGGTGGCCTGGATGGCGAAGCTGTACAAGGAGGGCGCGATGCCGAAGGACTCGCTGTCCTCCAGCAACGACCCGTCCACCCTGTACAGCCAGGGCAAGGTCGCCTACGGCTCGACGAACCCGAGCTTCGTGCGGTTCGTGAAGCAGAACAGCCCGTCGATCTACGCCAAGACGGACGTGGGCCAGCAGCCCTACGACGCGCTCGGCCGCGCCTCCGCCGGCGCCCCGCAGTACATCTCGGTCGCCGCGACCAGCAAGCACGCGCCGGTGGCGCTGTCATTCGCCGAGTACCTCACCAACGCCGAGAACCAGACGGCCTGGTGCAAGGACCCGAACGTGGTCATCTTCCCGACGACCACCGCCTCCCTCGACGACCCGTTCTTCCAGAACGTGACCGGCAGCGACCCCTTCTCGCAGGCCCGCAAGCTCGTCGCCGACCAGCTGAAGACGGCCGACACCAACCAGACGAACCTCTCCCCGGCCGTGCAGAACGCGATCGTGGGACAGGTGCAGCTGGCGATGCAGGGCAAGAAGAGCGCCGCGCAGGCCGTCAAGGACGCGCAGACGAAGGCCAACGAGCTGCTGAAGCAGGCGGGTTGATGGTGGCGACGGAAACCGCGAAGCCGGTGTCCGTGCCCGGGACGGAGCGCACTGCCTCCGCCCCGGGCACGGCCCCGTCCCGTCTGCGCCGTTTCGGCCGGGCCGTGCTGCCCGGCCCCGCCGCCGGTGCCAACGGAGCGGCCCTGTACCGCCGTTGGTGGCTGCCCTGGCTGTGGACCCTGCCCGCGATCGTGTGCGCGGTGGTGTTCGGCGTCTTCCCGTTCCTCAACACGGTCCTGCTGTCGTTCACGAACGCCAAGCCGCTGGGTGGCGTGGCGAGCTTCGTCGGGCTGGACAACTACACCCGGATGCTGGGTGATTCGGACTTCTGGCTGGCAACACGCAACAGCATCCTCTACGCCGTCATCGTCGTACCCCTGATGGTCCTGCTGCCCCTCATGCTCGCCGTCCTGGTGGAGAAGAACCTCCCCGGCATCGGCTTCTTCCGCTCCGCCTTCTACACCCCGGTCCTCGCCTCCAGCGTGGTCGTGGGTCTGAGCTGGCAGTGGCTGCTGGCGGACGACGGACTGGTCAACACCTGGCTGCAGAAAGCCCACTTGATCAAGTCGGCCATCCCCTTCCTCTCCGACTCCTGGCTGATCCTCCTGTCGGCGATGGGCCTGACGCTGTGGAAGGGCCTCGGCTGGTACATGATCTTCTACCTGGCCGCCCTCGGGAACGTCCCCAAGGAGCTCCACGAGGCAGCCCAGATGGACGGCGCCGGCGCGGTCCGCCGCTTCTGGCACATCACCATGCCGGGCGTTCGGCAGGCCATGATGCTGGTCGGCACGCTCACCGGCATCGGCTCGCTCAGGGTCTTCACCGAGATCTACATGCTGGGCAGTTCGACGGGCGGCCCCGGCGGCGCCGACCGCACGCTGCCCTTCTACATCCGCGACGTCGGCCTGGACCCGATCACCGGCAACGCCGGCTACGGCTCGGCGGTCAGCGTCGCCCTGTTCGTACTCACCCTCGGCCTGACCCTGCTGGCGCAGCGCCTGACGAAGGAGGACGAGGCATGACGACCGCCGTCGAGAAGCCCCGGCGCCTGATGCCGCGCTGGCGGGACTACGGCCGCCCGCGCGAACTGGTCGTCCGCTACCTGCTGCTGCTCTTCGTGCTCGGCATCACGGTCGGCCCGCTGGTCTGGCAGCTCCTGGCGTCCCTGAAGGGCGTCGGCGAGGACGTGTTCGGCCAGAACGCCTCCCTCCTGCCCCACCACCCCACGCTCCGCGCCTACCGCCAGGTCTTCGACCAGGTCCCGGTGGCCACGTACATCCGCAACAGCGTGATCGTGGTCGTCCTCTCCATAGCCAGCCAGCTCCTGTTCTCCACCACGGCCGGCTACATGCTCTCCAAGCCCGGCTGGAAGGGTCGCAAGGCGGTCTGGGTGGTGCTGGTCGCCTCGATGATGTTCCCCTTCGAGTCGATCATGGTCTCGCTGTTCCTCAGCATCCGCGACCTGGGCCTGGTCGACAACCTGGTCGGCGTCTGGCTGCCCGGCTTCGTCGGTGCCATCAACGTCCTGCTGATGCGCGGCGCGTTCCTCGCGGTTCCGCGCGAGATCGAGGACTCGGCGATGCTGGACGGGGCGAGCGAGTGGCAGCGCTTCCGCTACCTCTACCTCCCCTCCGCCTGGGGCGCGATCATGGTGGTCACGATCAACACCTTCATCAGCGCCTGGGACGACTTCCTCTGGCCGCTGATCGTGCTGCGCTCCGAGAGCCACATGACGCTGACGCTGGGCCTGTCGCGGCTGCAGAGCTCGTCGTTCGGCTACGACCAGCGGGTGGTCATGGCGGGCTCCGTCATCTCGGTCATCCCGGTGCTGGTGCTGTTCGTGATCACACAGCGGTGGTTCTACCGGGGCGTCTCGGCGGGAGCCGTCAAACTCTGAGGTCCAGTACGGCGGGTACGGCGTCGAGCGCGGCCCGCGCGGACCCGGCGACCCTGATCTCCACGGTTCTGGCCCCGGCGAGTCGGTCCCTGTCGAGCGGCAAGGTGACCGAACGGCACTCGCCGGGCGCCAGGTCGACACCCTCGAACGCACACAGTTCGAGGGTGCGCGGCCAGGTGGGGGTGATCAGTCGCCGCAGATACACCTGTACGACCGAACGCCCGTGCCGGTCACCGGTGTTGGTGACGTCGACGGTGACGCCACGGCCCTCCGTCTTCGGCGCCCCGTACGCGAAGCTCGTGTACGACAGCCCGTGGCCGAAGGCGAAGTGGGGCTCGGCGCTCTCATCGACGTAGCCGCGGTACTCGGTGTCCTTGTGGTTGTAGTAGACGGGGAGTTGGGCGGCGGAACGCGGGACGGAGACCGGGAGCCGGCCGACGGGCTCGACATGCCCGAGCAGCACCTCGGCGATCGCCTCACCGCCCCACGGGCCCGGGTACCAGGCGGTGAGCAGGGCGGCGACCCCCGTGTCCGGGACGATGTGCGGGCGGCCCTGGATGAGCACGACGACCGTCGGCGTGCCGGTCGCGACGACCGCGTCCAGCAGGGCGTACTGGGCCTTCCCGAGCCGCAGCCCGGCCAGATCGACACCCTCGCCGCAGGTCATCTCGGAGACGACGGCGCGTGCGGCTCCGTTGGCGTCGAAGGCGGTGTCGGGGGTACGTGCGCTGCTGCCGCCCAGCACGAGGACGGCCAGGTCGGAGGCGGCGGCCGCGGCGACGGCCGCCGGGATGCCGGAGAGGTCGTCGCCGGTGAGGGCGCAGCCGAGGGCGTGGCGGATGTCGATGCCGGGTGGGGCGAGCCGACGGAGCCCGTCGAGAACGGTGGTACCGGTGCCGGTGGACAGGGGCGCCGTGTAGTCGCCCAACTGGTGGGCGGAGGTGGCGGATTGGGGTCCGAGCACGGCGATACGCGAGACACTCGCCGTTCTGACCGGCAGAACTCCCTCCTCATTGCTGAGGAGAGTGACGGAGGCGCGGGCGAGGTCGGTGCTGAGCTCCCGGCCGCGCTCCGGTGAAGGCAACGCGGTTGTGCCATAAGGACGTTCGAAGAGGCCCAGGCGGAACTTCAGCCGCAGGACGCGGGCGACGGCGGCATCGAGGACGGCCTCCTCCACCAGCCCCTGCCCCACGGCCTCCTCCAGATGGGTGAAGCCCTCGTCCCAAAGGCTCAGGTCGACACCGGAGTTGAGGGCGAGGGCGCCGGCGGAGACCTTGTCGCCGGTGATGCGCGCGAGGCGGTCCACGGCGAGGCCGTCCGCCATGACGAGCCCCTGGAATCCCCAACCGTCCCTGAGGAGTTCGGTGAGGAGGGCACGGCTGCCGGAGCAGGGCATGCCGTCGACCTCGTTGTAGGCGGACATGACGGCGGCGGCTCCGGCGCGGATGCCGGCGCGGGCGGCGGGGAGATGGATCTCGTGCAGCTCGCGGAGGCCGAGCTCGGACTCGGCGGAGTTGCGGCCGCCGACGGTGGCGCCCTGACCGGCGAAGTGCTTGAGGACGACCGGGGACTTGTCGGCGGCGAAGTACTCGCCCGGGTCACCCTGCATACCGTGCACGAGGGCTTCGGTGAGACGGCCGGCGAGGTAAGGATCTTCCCCGAAGCACTCCTCGGTGCGGCCCCAGCGGGGGTCGCGGACGATGTCGAGGGCCGAGACGAGGGCCATGTGGCCGCCACGGGCGCGGAGTTCGGCGGCGGCGTGGGCCGCGGCGCGCTCGTACAACTCGGGGTTCCAGGTGGCGCCGACGGCGAGGTTGACGGGGAGGACGGTGCCGTCGAGGGCCATGTGGCCGTGCGGGACCTCCTCGACGAAGAGGGCGGGGATGCCGAGGCGGCTGCGCTGCACGACATGCCGCTGCACCAACTCCGCGAGTTCTGCGCTGTCTTCGGCGCCGGGCCCGTTGCCGTGATCGACACCGGACCAGGCGTCGGCACGCATCAGGCCGTAGAGGGCGCCGAGCCCCTCGAAGCGGTCGGTCTCGGCGTAGAGGGCGTCGGTGAGCTCGTAACGTCCGTCGGGGGTGCGCCGGTAGGCGTCCCAGCCGTACATGCGCTGGTTGAGCTGACCGACCTTCTCTCGGAGGGTCATACGGGAGAGGAGGTCCTGGACGCGGGCGTCGACGGGGGCCGCGGGGTCGCGGTAGGTGTTCATCTGTCGTGTCCGTACGCGAGTCGAGCGAGGGCTACGGCACCTCGGCAGCCGTCGGACACCCAGTCCAGGGTGAGACCGAGGGCATGGAGGCGGGCGGTGAGCGGTGCGGTGAGAGGGCCGTCGGGGCCGAGAAGACCGCCGGTGGCGACGACGCGTTCTCCGGACTGCGGCTCCAACGCTCGTACGGTGGCCGCCAGTTGGTCGACAGCCCGCGCAAGGATCGCCTCCGCCAGGACATCCTTCCCCCGCGCCGCCTCCGCCACCAGCGGGGCCAGCCGAGCGAGCCACGTCGGACGCTCGGCCATGACGACGGGGAGCAGGTGCATGCGGTAGGCCTCGCGGTCGGAACGGGACCAGTCGCCGGAGCCGGCCTCCGAACGTCCGGCACCGGCACCCGGCAGCACCTCCCCCGGCAACCCCAGCTCCCGCCCGACCATCTCCGCCAGTACCGTCGCCCCACCCCTCCCGTCGGCCATCCGCAGCGCGACCCGTACCGCCTCACGGCCGATCCAGAAGCCGCTGCCGTCGTCGCCGAGGAGCCAGCCGTCGCCGTCGACCGTGGCCGTGCAGCGGCGGTCGGTGATGCGCATCGCGACCGCGCCCGTGCCGGCGACCAGGGCGAGGCCGTCGGCGGGGGCGCCGGGGGCGGAGGCGAAGGCGGCCTCGATGTCGCTGCTGAGGGTGACGGCATCGGTGGTGATGCCCACCTGGCGGAGGGCGGCCGTGAGGGCGGTCAGGGCGTTCAGCCGCCCGGGGTCGTCCTCGTCGGCCCCCGTGGCCCCCGCGAACCCCCCGGCCACCGCGACGACCCTCCCCCGCTCGGCCTCCGGCACCGCGCGGGCGACGGCGTCGGCGAGATGCTCGGTGAGCTGGGGCAACGGCACGGTGAGCGCGTTAGCGGGCCCGCCGGCCCCTTCACCGACCACACGACCGTCCGCCGCGGCGGCGAGCACGGCACGGGTCCGGGTGCCACCGGCATCGAGCCCGACGACCAGCGCCGACCCCGCCCCCGACGCCACTCCCCCGAAAGCTTGGTTCAAATCGCTATTCATTACCGACCATGGTGGTTGATACATTCAGCGAGGACAAGCCCCGTCCCGAGGACACGCCCCGCCCGCGGGGACTGACCCCGACCCGAGGAGGATCCCATCCCTACGCTCCGCTTCGGCGTCAACTACACGCCGCGCCGCGGCTGGTTCCACTCCTGGCACGACTTCGACCCGGAACAGGCCCGCGAGGATCTGACCCGGATAGCGGGCCTCGGCCTCGACCACATCCGCGTCTTCCACCTCTGGCCGCTGCTCCAGCCCAACCGCACCCTCATCCGCACCACCGCCGTCGACCAGCTCGTCCGGCTCGTCGACATCGCCGCCGAGCTCGGGCTCGACGTCATGGTGGACGGTGTCCAGGGCCATCTGTCCAGCTTCGACTTCTATCCGGAGTGGACCCGCAGCTGGCACCACCGCAACGTCTTCACCGACCCGGAGGCCATCGAGGCCCAGGCGGCCCTCCTCCGCACCCTCGGTCACGCCCTCGCCGACCGCCCCAACCTCATCGGCCTCCAGCTCGGCAACGAGCTCAACAACCTGGTCGAGCACAACCCGGTGACGGTGGAGGAGGTCGACCACTACCTCGACACGCTGTTGGCGGCGGCCGGAGAAGGCCTGCGCGAGGGCCAGTTGGCCACGCACTCCGCGTACGACGCGGCCTGGTACGGCGACGACCACCCGTTCACCCCCGAGGCCTCGGCCCGCAAGGGCGATGTGACGACCGTCCACCCCTGGGTCTTCTCCGCCGACTGCGCTCGCCGCTACGGCCCCCGCTCCCCCGAGGTGCTGCACCTCGCCGAGTACGGCACGGAGCTCGCCACGGCCTACGCCGAGGACCCGTTCCGCCCGGTCTGGGTCCAGGAGACGGGCGCCCCCGAGCCCCACATCCCCGCACCGGACGCCCCCCACTTCGCCCGCGCCACCCTCCTCAACGCGGCCGAGTGCACAGCCCTTTGGGGCGTGACCTGGTGGTGCTCCCACGACGTGGACCGCTCACTGGCCGACTACCCCGAACTGGAGTACACCCTCGGCCTCTTCGACTCCACCGGCCGACCGAAACCGATCGCCGACGCCCTGGCGGAGACGATCACGGAGCTGCGGGCCGAGCCCGCCTCCCCCCAACCCCGTTCCATCGCCCTGGTGTTGGACTGCACCCCGGCGACCCGTTCCCTCTCCGGCCCCGGCGGTGAGTACTTCGAGGAGTGGATGCGCCTGCGCCAAGAGGGCGTGCGACCGGCCGTGGTACTGGCGGAGCGGGCGGAGGACGAGAGCTACCTGTCGGCAAGGGGCATCAATGAGCTCATCCGAACGCCGTGAACTCACGCGCCCCTTTTGTCGGGGGCGCGGGGCGTCTCACCACGACCTGCCGGCCAGAACCTCCGCCACCGCCCGCAAATTGACCTTCCCCCGGCCGTAGGAACACAGGTCCCCACCCTCCGGCAGCCCGGTGTCCACCCGCACCGCATCCGGCCGCCCGGCCACCAGCGCATCCCGCAACCGCGCCTGCCAGGGATGAATCCCCGCATCGCAAGTCGCCACAACCAGCGGCGACTTGGCAGCGACCCGCAGAATGCCGTCGGCGAGGGCGGCAGGATCGGCCGGCTCCCCGCTCACCGCCGTACCGGACACCGCCGGATCGACGAGCCGCAGCTCCGTCAGCAGATCCTCGCCACCCCAGTTGAGCGCCGGGTGCGGGGGCGGAAACAGGTCGACGACATGAGCACCCCGCACGGCGTCCGGCAGCCCCCCGCTACGCACCGCCCGCCGGGCCGCCTCGAGCCCGGCCCCGGCATCCCACGCGGCGACCGGCCCGACGGTCGGGTTCGCGTACCGCTCGGCAAGCCGCCGTACCCGCCCCGCCGCCTCCCAGACCCGCTCCTCGGCCAGCCGCCCGGAGTGCAGCGCTTCGAGCACCTCGTCCCGGCAGCCCAGCGTGACCTCCAGATCCGGTACGGCGACGATGACCTGGTCCGCGCCCGCGGCGAGCGCGATGCGGGCGCCGGCCGCCTCGCCGTAGCGATCGGCGATCGCCTTCATCTCCAGGGCGTCACTGACCAGGACACCTTCGAAACCGAGGTCCAGACGGAGGATGTCACCCAGGATGCGACGACTGAGGGTGGCGGGGCGGTTGGTGTCGAGCGCCGGGTAGACGACATGCGCGCTCATCAGCATCGGCACCCCCGCGGCGACGGCCGCGCGGAACGGTTCGAGATCGGTGCGCAGCTGTTCGTACGGGCGCGGGTCGACCGCCATGTCGTGGTGGCTGTCGCTCTGGGTGCCGCCGTGGCCGGGGAAGTGCTTGGCGCAGGAGGCGATGCCGCGCGCTTCGGTGGCGGTGATCCAGGCGCGCAGATGGCGGGCGGCGAGGTCGGGGTCGGCACCGAAGGAGCGGGTGCGCACGATCGGGTTGTCCGGCCGGTGCTGGAGGTCGGCGACCGGCGCGTAGGAGGTGGTGATGCCGAGGGTGGCGAGGTGGCCGGCGAGGGCGTCGGCACAGCGTGCGGTCAGGTTCGGGTCGTCGGCGACGCCGAGGGCGTAGGAGCCGGGCACCTCGGGGGCGTCGGCGGCGACCAGGTGGCCGATGCCGCCGCCCTCGTTGTCGATCGCCACCAGCAGATCGGGGCGTATCGCCCGCAGCGCGTCGGTGAGTTCGCGGACCTGTTCCGCGTCGCGCACGTTGCGGGTGAACAGGATGACGCCGCCGAGCCCTCGGTCGATGAGCCGCTTGAGGGTGTCGGGGAAGGCCGTGGTGCCCTCGAAACCGGCGACGAGACAGCGGTGTACCGCCTCGTCCAGGTCGGAGGAGGCTGGGGAAGGGCCCTGGCTCACGGCCATGCTCTCGAAGGTCACCTCTAGGATTCTTCTGACTCAATAAGCCGGAAGTCAACCCTTATCTGGATGATTGATTCACGACACCGCAGAACCCTCCCCGCCCGTCACGGCAGGTCGGCGGCGCCCAGCGCCGCGCTCCTCAGGGCCTCCGCGATCCGGAGGACCGGCTCGCTCGGCGGCTGTGGCAACCGGGCCAGCAGCAGTCGGCGCTGCTCCTGGGGGCCGCCCCGGACCGGCAGCAGGCGTACGCCCTCCGGCACGGCGGGGAACAGGGCCGACGGCACGGTGGTCAGTCCGCAGCCCGCGGCGACCAGGCGGAGCTTGGCCAGCCAGTCGCGGGCGGTGTGGGCGATCTCGGGCCGCTCGTCGAGGCCGGGCCACACCCCCATCAGCTGGTCGGGGCCCGACGCCGGAGCGGCGATCCACCGCTGTCCGCGCAGGTCGGCCACGTCGGCATAGTCGCCGCGGGCGAGGGGGTGCGCGGCGGGGACGGCGATGCGCAGGCCGCGCTCGGTGAGCGTCTCCAGGGACAGCGCCGGGGACTCCGCGTCCGGCGGGCGGAAGGGCGGGGCGGCGGCGAGCAGGGCCAGGTCGAGGCTGCCGGCGCGCAGGGCGCGGGCCAGCGCCGGGGTGCTGCCCTCGCGGGTCTCGACGGCGAGCGCGGGGTCGGTGCGCCGCAGCGCGGTGAGCGCGCGGGGCACGATCACGGCACCGGCGCTCGGAAACCACCCCACCCGCACCACGCCGGCCTGGGCGGGCAGCCCGGCCAGCTCACGTGCCGTCCCCTCGATCTGGTCCAGCACGACACCGGCCCGCCGCAGCACCACCCGCCCGGCCGCCGTCAGCCGCACTCCGTCCCGCCGCCGCTCCAGCAGCCGCGTACCGGCCGCCCGCTCGACGGAGGCGATCTGCCGCGACACGGCGGACTGGGTGTAGCCCAGGGACGCGGCGGCCGCGGTGAAGGTCCCCTGCTCGGCCACGGTCCGGAAGACGCGCAGCGCGGTCATGGAGACGTCGGTGAAGTCCATGACGTATACGCATACCAGGGGTGCGTGACTTTCGTTGGACTCATGCATGGCGGCTTCCTAGCGTGGCCTCATGACCTCTTCTCGCATCGCCCTTGTGACGGGCGCCAACCAAGGACTCGGCCGCGCGCTCGTGGAAGGGCTGGCGGCCCGGATGAACCCGCACGACGTGGTCCTGCTGACCGGCCGGGACGCGGGGCGGGTCGCGCAAGCCGCGGCGGAGGTGGCCAAGTCGCCCGAGACCCGCGCCCGGGTGGAGGGCCGGGTCCTGGACGTCTCCGACCCCAAGGCCGTCGCCGCCCTCGCCACCGAACTCCACGACCGCCACGGCGGAGTGGACGTGGTGGTCTCGAACGCCATCGCCCCGCTCGTCCCCGACCGCTCGCAGGCCGCCCAGGCCGACGAGTTCATCGCCGTCGCCAACATCGCCACCCATGCGGTCCTACGGTCCTTCGGCCCCGTTCTGCGTCCCGGCGGCCGTCTGATCGTGGTGGCCAGCAGCCTGGGCACGCTCGGTCATCTGGACCCGCGCTTCCACGCCCTCTTCGACGGCGCGACGCTCGACGAGGTGGAGGAGGCCGTGGAGTCCTGGCGCCGGTCTGTCCTCGACGGCACGTCCCGGCAGGCGGGTTGGCCGCTGTGGCTGAACGTCCCGTCGAAGGTGGCCCAGGTGGCCGCGGTACGGGCCGTGGCCACGGAACGCCGTGCGCGGGACCTCGCCGACGGCACCCTGATTGCCGCGGTCTGCCCCGGCATGATCGACACCCGGGCCTCCCGCCCCTGGTTCACCGACTACAGCCACGCCCAGACCCCGACGACGGCCGCGGGCCCCGTCCTCGACCTGATCCTCTCCCCCCACGTCGACCCGTCCGCATACGGCGAACTGGTCCGCTTCGGCAAGGTCCTGCCGTGGCACCACGGGACCCCGCCCACGGAGCAGGACGGAATGCTGGTGCCGTAGGGCGGCACACCGCGTCGCCCAGCCGCCCCCGCCCCGTCGGCTTGCGGACACCACGTCGTCACGCCGGACGGGAACGGTTCCGCCGTCCCCTCCTGCCTCGCCCCGCACCCGTCACGCCGCACTCACCCGGGCGTGACGTGAAAGGACGACGTGCGCCGTGTCCCTGCTCCCGCTCGACGACGCCCCCGGCCCGCTCCCGCCGACGAACCCCACGCCCGCCCTCACCACGCCCCTCACCCCGGCGATCCCGGCCGCCCTCTGCGCCGGGCGCCGCGTCTGTGCCGCCCCGGCCGCGACGGCACCCGCCCGGCTCCCCTCCCCCACCCGCGCCCTGTTCCGCCGCACGCTCGTCCTCCTCCCCCTCCTCCTGATCGGCGTCTGGGCGGCGATCGACTGGCGCACGGTGTACGACAGCACCACCCGGCTCGGTGCGGCGGACCCCTGGTGGATACTGGCCGCGCTCTTCTTCACGTGTCTGACGTGGCTGTCCGCCGCCTGCGTCCGGCAGGGTGCGCTGCCCGAGCGGCTGCCCGCCGGGCTGCTCGTCGCCTCCCAGTTCGCCGCCGGCGCCGCCAACCACGCGCTGCCGGCGAGCCTCGGCGCACACGCCGTCACCCTGCGGTTCCTGCAAGGGCGCGGCATCCCCCTCACCCGGGCCACCGCCTCGCTCGCCCTGTACTCCCTGGTGCGGCCGATCGCGAAGACGCTGGTACTCCTCGGCTTCCTGGTGGCCTCCCCGGAACTGCTGCGCCTCGGCGAACTCGTCCCCGACGGGCGGACGTGGGGCGTGATCGCCGGAGGCGCGTCGCTCGGCCTCGTCACCACCGTCGTACTGGTCACGAGCGTGCCGCCGCTGCGCCGCCCGGTCCTGGCCGTCGTCCGCACGGCCCTGACGGACGTACGACTGCTGCACACCCGCCCCGCCCGCGTCCTCGCCCTCTGGGGCGGCGCGGCCGCGGCCCCCGTGCTCCAGGCGACCGTGATCTGGTGCGTGGGCGCCGCCCTGGGCCTCTCCCTCACCTGGGCGCAGGTCACCTTCGCGTTTCTCGCCGCGAGCACGGCGGTCGGCTCGGTCCCGGCCCCCGGCGGCATCGGCCCCGTCGACGCGGCCCTGGTCTTCACCCTCGTCGGCGCGTACGGCGCCCCCATGGACCTGGCCGCGGCGGCCGTCATCGGCTACCGCGTCCTCACGGTCTGGCTGCCGCTGCTGCCGGGCGCGTTGGTGCTGTCGGTGCTGGTGCAGCGGAAGGTGTTGTGAGCGGACGGGACTCGATACGTCAGGGCAGCATGCGGGGCCTGGGGCTGCCCGGCGGGACCCGGCGGAAGGCCGTGCCGGGGTCGGGGACGATGCGCAGGGGGTAGCCCTCGTAGCAGAGGTACGGCTTGTCGATGAGGACGGGGGCCAGGACGGCCTTGGTGGCCGAGAGGTGGCCGTCGTCGAACGTCGTGATCGGGCCCGGGGCGCGCAGGACGGTCGCCTCGCCCGCCTCCTCGACCGCCAGGCCGTGCCCGACCGCTTCCGCACGGAACGCCCCGGGGCCGCCGAGGCGGCCGACGTGGCCCTCGGTCAGCAGGTTGGCCCAGAAGTAGCCGCGGACGTGGTCGCGCGCGAGCGGGGCGGTGGTGTGGTGGTCGGCGCCGTACCAGAAGTCCCAGGGGGAGCGCTGGGGGTCGGTCTGGTCGTAGGTGAGGCCGGCGGTCAGCAGGTCGAGCGGGGCCGCCCAGGTGGTGAGCAGGTCCAACAGGGCGTCGGAGAGCCCGCCCGACGACCGGACCCTGGTGAAACGTTCATGAAGTTCCCCGCGTGGCCCTCCCGTCCCGCCCGTACCGGTTAGCCTCGAACATCACCAGGTGAACGGGGGTTTGGCCATGGCGAGGGGTGACGACAGGACTCCGCCGAACTGTCCGGGCAGCCATGACGGCATGCCGGAGACGGGCGCCGGGCGCCATCTCCAGGACCAGCTCGAGATGCTCATCGAGGACTTCCGTACGAGTGAACCGCCGATGCCGGTGTTCGTCGTGCACGCCCGGGACGGCGCGGACGACGAGCGGGTGGCCGGGCTGGTCCGACAGCTGCGCCGGGGCCAGGAGGCGCACGGCACGCGCTGTGCGGTGGCACAGGACCGGTACGGGGACGCCTCGGACTCGGAGGTCCGCAGGGCCGCCGCCATGGTGCGTGCGCTCAGCGACCCGAAGAGGTGGGACGGCCGCAGGGCGGTCTACCGGCGTTACGCCTTCCCCCGGCTGCGTCTCGTCCACGCCATAGAGGACGCGGTCAGGGAGCTCGGCGACGACTGGCCCTCCCCCGAGGGGGCGCCGGAGGAGCGTCAGCGGCTGCTCGACCAGCTGGCCCGGCAGCGCTGGCGGCCGAAGGGCATCCCGCGCTGGCGCTCGGGCCTGCCCCTGTTCGACATGGCGCACATCCTGCCGGCCAGCCTGGTGACCGTGCTCGCCGCGCTGCTCGCCCGCGCCTCCTGGTTCGTGGCGATGGCCTCGGGCCTCGGCTTCCTCGCCCTGCTGACGGTCCTCAACTACGCGCTGCCGGGGCGGGCACCGATCTTCCTGTGGCTGCGCCGGGAGAGCCGCTGGTTCATGACCACGACCTTCCTGCGCGCCGCCGACCAGGACCGGCCGACCGAGGTCTCTCTGCTGCGCCCCGTGCGCTCCTGGAAGGCGATCGCGGGGCGGGCGTACGACGTGGCGGAGGCGCTCAAGACGGGCGGCGAGTTCCACCTCCAGCTGTGTGTGCTGGCTCTGCGCGAGGATCTGCGGGACAACCACCGCCGCTGGAGCTGGGACCTGCGCGGCTTCAAGCGTCCGCGCCCGCCGGTGCTGTTCCTGCCGCACGCGGACGCGCTCAACGGCGGTCTCGAACTCATCCGGGCCGTCAGCGACGTACGCAGCCGGCGCAGCGAGCTCGACCCGCTGATCGTCTTCGCCGCGGTGCGTGAGCAGGACGTACCGCGGCTGGAGCGCGGCGCCCGCCCGCCCGCTCCGGAGCCGGAACCCGCGCAGCAGGGGTTCGGCGAGCGGCTGCGCCACTGGTACCAGGAGTGGGCGCGGAACCTGCGCGCCGAACAGTCGCCCAGCCGGGACCGCTCCCTGCTGCCCTGGGTGATGAAGATCCCGCTCCCGTCGGACCAGTTGAAACCCTCCGAGGACCGTGTGGTGCATCTGCGGGCCACGACCCGGCCGACCCTCGCCCGGCTGGTGTGGGCCCTGCACACGCTCGTCCTGGTGGTCGTCCTGCTCACCGCGGGCACGGTCATGCGGGCCCAGGCGCTGCACGACCGGTACTGCTCGTCCTCGGTGCTGACCGCCAACCGGGACACCCGGCGCGAGGCGGCCCCGGGCGGCGGCACGGAGTGCATCGGCATCGCCACCGACGGAGTGCGCTTCTCCGACTGGCTGTCCGGCGACGAGGCGGACGGCGACGCGAAGAACCTGGCCGCGAGCGACCAACCCCCGTGGACCGTGGCCGAGTTGGAGCGTCGCATCGCCGCACAGAACGACGACATCCTCGCCGAAGGCGCCGACTACGTGACGGTCGTCTACGCCGGACCGCTGAGCGAGGACCCTTCGGAGGGCACCTCGCTCGTGAAGGGCGCCGAGGAGCTGGCCGGCGTCTATCTGGCCCAGGCCGTCATCAACGAGAACAACACGGTGAAGCTGCGCGTCCTGGTCGCCAACGGCGGTGTGGACCTCGACCACCAGACCGAGATGGCCCGTTCGATCGCCGCGTACGCCGCCCACGACCCGAGCGTGGTGGGCGTGGTCGGCACGGGCCGCGACCTGAAGTCGAGCCGGGAGACCACCCGCATCCTCATGAAGGCGGGCCTGCCGGTCGTCTCCGGCACCAACTCGGCGACCTATCTGCCCCGCGAGTACGCCAACTGGTTCAGCCTGGCCGCCACCGACGAGTGGCAGAGCCGCCAACTAGGCCTGATCGCCGCCCAGTTGCGCACCCCGGGCAAACGGCAGTACGCGTTGGTGCTGGCCCGCGACACGACCCACACCGACGACATGTACACCGACCAACAGGCGCGCTACGGCCAGGACATGCTGCGCGGCCTCCAGTTCACCCTGCTCGAGCAGCGCCGCTACACGTTGCGGGGCGGCAAGCCCGAACTGCGCCGGCACGCCCAGGAGATCTGCGGCGGCGGGCAGGTCCCGTCCGTCATCTACTTCGCCGGACGGGTGGAGGACGTCGGGCCCCTGATGACCCAGCTGGCCGCCGAGCCGGGCTGCGCCGGAAAGCCCCTCGCCATCCTCACCGGCGACGACCTCTCCAAGGCCGACTTCACCGGCGACAACGACTCCGTGGCACCCGCGCCCGACGTCACGCTCTACCACGCCGCCCTGGCCGAGCTGCAGAACGCGGCCACCCGCACACGGTTCTACGTGAACGCGGCCCGCTATCTGCCGGGCCTGGACGGCCGCACCCCGCACTACGACAGCTCCGAGCTGGCCAGCGGCCAGACCGCCCTCGCGCACGACGCGACCCAGGCGCTGTACAGCGCGGCCGGCCTCGACGACAAGCCGCAGAGCCGGGCGGCGACCTGGGTGAACCTGCGCACGGTCAAGCTCGTGGGCATGGCCACCGGCACGATCGACTTCACCCACGCCCCGCTGTACGGCGATCGCTCCGGCCACAGCATCGTCCTCAAGGAGGTGCGCCGCACCCCGCAGGGCACCTCCAGGAGCCGTGTCGTCTGCAGCCGCATCGCCGGCGACACCCGTCCCCTCACGCGGAAGGAGTGCAGGATCCAACCGCCGAAGTGAGACGAGGGACGTCCGAAGCGATGCGGCGGCCGGCCGCTCAGCCCTCGTCGGAGGTCAGTCGCAGCGAGATGCTGTTGATGCAGTACCGCTGGTCGGTCGGCGTCGCATAACCCTCACCCTCGAACACATGACCGAGGTGCGACCCGCACCGCGCACACCGCACCTCGGTCCGCACCATCCCGTGCGACCGGTCGTCGATCAGCTCCACGGCGTCGGTGTCCTTCGGGTCGTAGAAGGACGGCCAGCCGCAGTGCGACTCGAACTTCGTGGTGGAGGTGAAGAGTTCGGCACCGCAGGCGCGACAGGAGTACACGCCCTTGGTCTTGGTGTCGGTGTACTCACCGGTGAACGCCGGCTCGGTGGCGGCCTGCCGCAGTACGGCGTACTCGGCCGGCGTCAGCTCCGCACGCCACTGCTCGTCCGGCTTTTCGACGTCGTACGACATGAAACTCAGCCCCTTACTTCGCGAGACGGTCCAGGATGCGCGGGCCGAGGTCGGTGACGTCGCCCGCGCCCATGGTGAGAACGAGATCCCCCGCCTTCGCCATTCCCGCCACGACCTCGGGCACCTCCGCCTTGTCGTGCACCGCCGTCACGTCCGCCCCCGCGACCCGCGCGGCCTCGATGATCAGCTCGCTGGTCACCCCCGGGATCGGGTCCTCGCGGGCCGGATAGATGTCGAGCACGACGGAGGCGTCCGCCAGCGCCAGCGCCTGCCCCATCTCCTTGCCGAGCTCCTGGGTCCGGGAGAACAGGTGCGGCTGGAAGACGACGAGGATGCGGGAGTCATCCGCAGCCGCCCGCATCGCCTCCAGATCGGCGGTCATCTCGGTCGGGTGGTGGGCGTAGGAGTCGATGACCTGCACCCCGGCGGCCTCACCCTTCAACTGCAGGCGCCGCTTCACACCGGTGTACGCGGCGAGCGCACCGGCCAGCTCCGCGGCCGGCACACCCAGCGCGACACCGGCCGCGAGGGCGGCGACGGCGTTGTGCGCGTAGTGCCGCCCCGGGACGGAGACGGTGAAGATGAGCCCCTCACCGCCCATCAGCACGGTGACCTCGCTCTTCAGCCCCTGGGCCCGCACGGCCAGCACCCGGACGTCGGCGTCCTCGGCCTCGCCGTACGTCACCGTCCTCACCGAGCCCGACACCCGCCGGGTCAGCTCTCGCGCGCCCTCGTGATCGGCGTTGATCACCAGCGTGCCACCGGGCACGATCCGTCCGGCGAACGTCTCGAAGGACGCGTAGATCTCGTCCATGGAGGCGTAGTTGGCGTGGTGGTCCAGCTCCACGTTGAGGACGATCGCGACCTCGGGCGCGTACTTGTGGAAGCTGCGGTCCGACTCGTCGGCCTCGGCGACGAAGATGTCGCCGTCGCCGTGCAGGGCGTTGGAGCCGGGCGCGTCCAGATCACCGCCGATCGCGTACGACGGCTTCAGCCCGAGCTCGGTCAGGGAGACCGCCAGCATCGAGGTGGTGGTCGTCTTGCCGTGCGTGCCGGCGACCGCGATCGCCCGCAGCCCCTCCATCAGCGCGGCGAGGGCGTCGGACCGATGCACGACCGGGATACCGAGTTCGGCGGCACGGGCCAGCTCCGGGTTGTCCTTCCGGATCGCCGACGACACGACCACACAGCTCGCGTCGTCGGCGAGGTGCTCGGCGGCATGCCCGATGTGCACGGTCACCCCGAGCGCCCGCAACGCCGCCGCCGTCTCGGAGTCCTTGGCATCACTGCCGGCCACCTCGGCCCCGCGCTGGGCGAGGATCTTCGCGATCCCCGACATCCCGGCCCCGCCGATGCCGATGAAGTGCGGTCGGTCCATGGCGGTAGGAAGGCCGGGTGCCATGTGTGTCTCCCCAAGTGATGCGATCGAGTGCGGGGCCAGCCTATGCCTTGCTGTGGGAGAACAGTTTCAGCACAGGAACGCCCACCTTGTGCCGGGCCCGGGAGGCCCAGTCCCGGTGGAAGAACTCCTCCACGTAGTGCGGATCGGTGAGGACGATCACCTCGTCGGCGTTGATCTCGTCCACCAGAGCCTTCAGCGCGTCCAACGGGTGATCCTCGATCAACCGCCCGTCCGCCCCGCTCCCGGCGGCCTGCAGCGCCTGCAACGACACCTCCAGCGCCCGCTCCCCGAAATCCTTCGCGGCCGCGCCCTCGGGCACCTCGCGCTCGCGGGTCGCCTCGTCCAACTCCCCGAGCGCCACGTCGTCAATGGCCCGGAGCAGGCGATCCGCCTGATCGCCCCGCGGCTGGAGCAGCACATGGAAGGACACCTGCTCGTCCCCGTGCAGCCCGGTGACGAACTCCACGTCTGCGGACGTCAGGGCCTTCTCGATCATCAATACGCTTGTGAACACCGGGCGCCCCTTCTGCGGAAACCATCCTGCCCCGAGCTGTCACGGGGACTGCGAGAGCTAGTCTGCACGCCGGAAGCCAAGCGGAATGGTATATTCCGCTGATTTCGGGCCCATCGGTACCGCTGAACGAATCTCAAGTCCGCTGGTAGCGGCCGAACAGAAATCCCTCCTCCTCCAGGAGGGAGACCAGTGAGAACCGTTGCGGAACCGGGACCGACGGCCCCCCGGCGATGCGCTGCGCGTCCCCGGCGGTGAGCATCGGGGACACGGTCACACACAGTTCGTCGAGGACACCCGCGGCCACCAGCTGCCCGAGCAGCCGCGGCCCGCCCTCGGTGAGCAGCCGGGTGTACCCGAGCCCGCCGAGCGCCTGTACGGCACGTACGGGCTCCACCCCCATCCCGTCCCCGGCGATCACGACACGCACCCCCGCCTTGTGGGCGGCGGCGATCCGGTCCGGCGCCGCCGCCGCGCCGGTGAGGATCATCGTCGGCACCTGCGGCGAGGTGAACAGCGGCAACGAGAAGTCCAGGTCCAGACTCGCGGTGACCACGGCGATCGCCGGCGCCGGCGCCTGTCCGGCCGCCTCCCGCTCCGCCGCGAACTCCGCACGCGCGCGTGCCGGGCGGTACCCCTCCTGCCGTACCGTTTCCGCGCCCACCAGGACGACGTCCGCCAGCCCCCGCAGCGTCCCGAAGATCCTCATGTCGGTCGCGTTGGAGAGGGGCTGCGACTTCCCGTCGTGCTGGGCGGCCCCGTCGAGCGTGGACACCATGTTGGCCCGCAGCCAGGGCACGGGCTGTCCGCCGGCGGTCGGCTCGGGGTAGGCGTAGGCGGCGGCGAGCTCGGCGAGACTCCATTCACGGCCATCCTCGGCGGGAGCTTGGGTCACTGTCCGGTCGGTCACTGTCTGGTCGGTCACAGGGAACAGGCGTCGCATGTCGTGCAGTGTTCCACGACGCTTAGCATGGGTAACCGTGTCGTCCTCCCCTTCCGCTCCCGGTCTCGACTCGATGGCCACCGCGGCCCCGCTGTCCCTGTGCTCCCGTGCGCCGCACGTCCCCGCGGACCGCCTGGTGGCCGAGATGGTGCCGCCGCCGCGCTTCGACTCGGTCCGTTTCAGCACGTACATACCGGACCCGAACCAGCCCAGCCAGACCGAGGCGGTCGGTGTCCTGGAGGGCTTCGCGGCCGGCCTCGGCGGAGCGCACGCCGTCTCCGGCGGCAGGCGCGGCTTCTTCGGCTTCGGGAAGGCCAAGGCGGCGAAGACCCCGGCCGGCCCCCGTGGCGTCTACCTCGACGGCGGCTACGGCGTCGGCAAGACCCATCTGCTCGCCTCCCTCTGGCACGCCACCCCGGCCGAGCCCGCGCTCAAGGCGTTCGGCACCTTCGTCGAGCTGACCAACCTCGTCGGCGCCCTCGGCTTCCAGCAGACCGTGCAGACGCTCAGCGGTCACCGCCTGCTCTGCATCGACGAGTTCGAGCTGGACGACCCCGGCGACACCGTCCTCGTGTCGACCCTGCTGGGCAAGCTGGTCGACGCCGGCGTCGCGCTCGCCGCCACCTCCAACACCCTGCCCGGAAAGCTCGGCGAGGGCCGTTTCGCGGCGGCCGACTTCCTGCGCGAGATCCAGGGCCTGTCCGCCCACTTCCGCGCCCTGCGCATCGACGGCGAGGACTACCGCCACCGCGGCCTGCCCGAGGCACCGGCGCCGTACTCGGACGAAGAGGTCACGAAGGCGGCGTACGCCACCCAGGGCGCCTCGCTCGACGACTTCCCGCACCTTCTCGGCCACCTGGCCGAGGTGCATCCCAGCCGCTACGGCGCCCTGACCGACGGGCTGAAGGCGGTCTGCCTCACCGATGTGCAGCCCGTGCCGGACCAGTCCACAGCACTGCGCCTCGTCGTCCTCGCCGACCGGCTCTACGACCGTGAAGTACCGGTCCTGGCCTCGGGGTCGGCCTTCGACAGGCTGTTCAGCGAGGAGATGCTGAACGGCGGCTACCGCAAGAAGTACTTCCGGGCGATCTCCCGCCTGACCGCGCTGGCCCGGGACGGCAAGGGCCTGCTGAAGAGCGACTAGTTCAGGCCACCCCACCAGCGCATTTCAGGCTCTCTTCGGCGCGAAACGTTAAGTTAACCCTGCAAACAACTTTGCAGGGTTAACCTGCTTCTTGACCAACGATTGACCAGTCATTGGTCCGTGCAAGAGGTTCGAACCACCGGGAGGGGGGCGCATGTTCCGACGTGAGACAGCTCGGACCCTGCTCGCGCTCCTCACCGCCGTACTGCTCGCCCTCCAGTTCTTCGCACCTTCGGAGTCCTTCGCAGCCGCGCACACGGTCCGTCAGGTCGAGGCCAAGGCCCAGCCCGGAATCAAACTGTCGGGCAAGGCACTGCGCGAAGAGACGGCTACGCACCGTCACTGCGACAACTCCGGGGGCCCGACCGGCCCCCTGCGCACCCGCGACCGGCACCGCTCGGTCGACTTCGCCCCCGAGGGTCCCGAGCGCGGTCTGCCGATCGCGGACCCCGCGGCGGCCCATGAGCCGGCCGCGCCCCGGGCGCCGCGCATGTCGAGACCCTCGACCGCGCACTCTCCAGCAGCACTTCAGGTCTTCCGCTGCTGACAGCAGAGCAGTTCCCCCCACCTCTGTCCTGCCCACACCGACGCGCCGCCGCGGCGCGCCAGGAGGAGTCACCACATCATGCAGCCCCTCATCGACAACGCCCGTACGTTCGGACAACGCCCTGAGGAGTTCGCCAAACTCGCCGAAGGCCAGTCCCCGCAGGTGCTGTTCATCACCTGCTCCGACTCCAGGGTCGTCCCGGCCCTGATCACCGGCGCCCGCCCGGGCGAGCTCTTCGAGCTGCGCACCGCGGGCAACATCGTCCCCCCGTACGCCTCCGAGCACCCCACCAGCGAGGCGTGCACCATCGAGTACGCCGTGGAGGTCCTCGGCGTCAGTGACATCGTGGTCTGCGGACACTCGCACTGCGGCGCCGTGGGCGCCCTGGTGCGCGGTGACGACCTCGACGCCGTCCCCGCCGTCCGCGACTGGCTCTCGCACGCCACTCCGAGGCCGCAGGGGGCCGCCTGGGACCCGGCGGTCGCCGAGGGCGTCCAGAGCCACGTCCTGACGCAGCTGCTGAGGCTGCGCTCCTACCCGTACATCGACAAGAAGCTGAAGGACGGTCAGCTGACCCTGCACGCCTGGTTCTACGAGGTCCACACGGGCGCCGTCCTGGCGCACGACCCCGCCGCCGACGCGTTCAAGGGGCTGTGAGCGACGCGATGACGACCACATACCCTCATCTGCGGCAGGACTTCGCCGCCTCGCTCGTCGTGTTCCTGGTCGCGCTCCCGCTGTGCGTGGGCGTGGCCGTCGCCTCCGGTGTCCCGGCCGAACTGGGCCTGGTCACCGGCATCGTGGGCGGCATCGTCACCGGTCTGATGCGCGGCAGCAGCCTGCAGGTCTCCGGGCCCGCGGCCGGTCTGACCGTGCTGGTCTTCGAGGCCGTGCGGGAGTTCGGGCTGCCGGCGCTCGGTGTGATCGTGCTCGCCACCGGTGTGCTCCAGATCCTGATGGGCGTCCTGAAGCTGGGGCGCTGGTTCCGGGCGATCTCGGTCTCGGTGGTCGAGGGCATGCTGGCCGGCATCGGTCTCGTGCTGATCGCCGGGCAGCTCTACTCGATGGCGGACGCCAAGGCGCCCGCCTCGGGCCTGGAGAAGATAGCCCAGTTGCCGGGTGCGCTGATCGAGGCTCTCGGGAAGACGGACGCGTCGGCCTCGCTGGCGCTCGGCGCGGGCACCATCGCGGTCCTCGTGTTCTGGAAGCGGATGCCGAAGCAGGTGCGCACGGTCCCCGGACCGCTCGCCGCCGTCGGTCTCGCGACCGTGGCCGCGCTGGTGTTCTCCCTGCCGGTCGCGACCGTCGAGGTGCAGGGTCTGCTGGGCTCCGTCCAGCCGCCCTCCCTGAGCGCCTTCGGCGAACTCGCGCAGGTCGGTCTCATCGGTACGGTCGTCGCGTTCACGCTGATCGCGTCCGCCGAGTCGCTGTTCAGCGCGGCGGCCGTGGACCGGCTGCACGACGGTCCGCGCACCGAGTACGACAAGGAACTGGTGGCCCAGGGCGCGGGCAACGCGCTCTGCGGTGTCCTCGGCGCCCTGCCGATGACCGCGGTGATCGTCCGCAGCGCGGCGAACGTCCAGGCGGGCGCGAGGACCAAGGCGTCCCGGGTGATGCACGGCGTCTGGCTGCTGCTGTTCGCCGCCCTGCTGCCGGGCGTCCTGGCCTACATCCCGATCCCGGCCCTCGCCGGCATCCTGGTCTACTCGGGTGCCAAGCTGATCCCCGTGCACGAGATCGTGGCGCTGTGGCGCGAGCATCGCGGCGAGGCGCTGATCCTCGTGGTCACGGCCGTGTCGATCGTCGCGGTCAGCATGTTCGAGGGCGTCCTGATCGGTCTGGCGCTCGCAGTGGTGAAGACCGCCTGGGAGGCCTCACACGTCCGACTGGAGGTCATCGACAAGGGCGCCGGACCCGTCCAGGCGTATCTGTGGGGCAACGCGACCTTCCTGCGGCTGCCGAAGATCCTCGACAGCCTGGAGGCACTGCCCCAGGACCGCCCGGTGGAGCTGGACCTCTCCGGCCTGCACCACCTGGACCACGCCTGCCGTACGGCCCTGGAGAACTGGGCGGAGCGGCACAGCGCGGTCGGCACCGAACCGGTGCGGGTGACCGCCGAACCGGAGCGGGTCACCGCGGGCCGACCGTAGTCCGATCCCCGACCGGTGCCCGGTTCGTCGCCCCTCGTGGCCTCGGACCGGGCACCGGGCATATCGTTACAGGAGCAGACATAACGGGGCCTCTGACGTCAGGGGGTCGGGATGATTCCGGAGCTGGTGACGGCGGCCGTCGCGGCCGGTTCGGCCTGTCTGGTGTACTCCGCCACGGCGGCGCGCGTGGTCAAGCAGTACGAGCGCGGGGTGGTCTTCCGGCTGGGGCGGCTCGCCGGTGAGGTGCGCGGGCCGGGGTTCACGATGATCGTTCCCTTCGTGGACCGGATCAGCAAGGTCAACATGCAGATCGTGACGCTGCCGATCCCGGCCCAGGAGGGCATCACCAGGGACAACGTGACGGTGCGTGTGGACGCCGTCGTCTACTTCAAGGTCGTCGACGCGGCGGCCGCGCTCATCAACGTCGAGGACTACAAGTTCGCCGTCTCCCAGATGGCGCAGACCTCCCTGCGTTCGATCATCGGCAAGAGCGACCTCGACGACCTGCTCTCCAACCGCGAGAAGCTCAACCAGGGCCTGGAGCTGATGATCGACAGCCCGGCCATCGGGTGGGGCGTGCAGATCGACCGCGTGGAGATCAAGGACGTCTCCCTGCCGGACACCATGAAGCGCTCCATGGCCCGCCAGGCCGAGGCCGACCGCGAGCGCCGCGCCCGCATCATCAACGCGGACGCCGAACTCCAGGCCTCCAAGAAGCTCGCCGAGGCGGCGAAGCAGATGTCCGAGCAGCCCGCCGCGCTCCAACTGCGGCTGCTGCAGACGGTGGTCGCGGTGGCCGCCGAGAAGAACTCGACGCTGGTGCTCCCCTTCCCCGTGGAACTGCTGCGTTTCCTGGAGAAGGCGCAGGAACAGCATCCGCAGGACCGCCAGTTGGAGAAGTGACCCCGGCCGGGCATCGGCCCGTGGCGCAGCTGGCGGGGGCGCAGGGGCGCGACTAGCGTTCCGCCCATGGACCGCAGGCTCGTGTTCGTGGCCGTCACGGCGGCGACGCTGCTCGCGTCGGGCTGCGGGGACACCGACAACAAGTCCGCCGTCCCCGCGCCCAGCGCCTCGCACCGCGTCACCGTGACGAGCCCCGCCTTCACCGAGGGCGGCACGATCCCGCGCCGCTACACCTGCGACGGCGCGAACGTCTCCCCGCCGCTGGCCTTCTCCGGCGTCCCCGCCACGGCCACCACCCTGGCGGTCCTGGTCGAGGACCCCGACGCCCCGCACGGCACCTTCACGCACTGGCTGCTGTGGAACGCGCCCGCGAAGGAGACGACCTGGCCGGCCGGCCAGGCACCCCAGGGCGCCGCACAAGGCCGCAACGGCTTCAAGAAGACCGGCTACGGCGGCCCCTGCCCGCCCAAGGGCGACCAACCCCACCACTACGTCTTCTCGGTCTACGCCGCCGACCGCGCGCTGAAGCTGCCCGCCACCACCACGCCCGACGACCTGAAACGCGCCCTCACCGGCCACACCCTGGCCGCGGGCACCCTGACCGGGCGTTACGGCCGCCGAAGCTGAAAGGCTCATGATGGCCGGGGCGAGTGCGCCGGTCCGAAATTAGGACTATTCTCCGCATTATGTTCGTACGGTGATCATTCGAGTACGACACGCAGCCGCCGCCTGTGCACTCGGCGCCGCGCTCACCGCCTGCGGCGCCCCCGCCGCGACCCACGCCGCCCACCCGGCCCCCTCGGCGACCACCGCCGCCCCCTCCAAGCCCCCGACCCTCGCCCCCGGCCCCACCGGCCTCACCCCCGTCTTCAGGAACGGCCCCCGCGGCCACGGCAGGACGGTCGCGCTCACCTTCGACGCCGACATGACCGCCGACGAGGGCACACGGGCGGCACACGGCGAACGGTTCGACAATCCGCAGCTCATCGCGACACTGCGGGCGCTGAAGGTCCCGGCGACCGTGTTCATGACGGGGCGGTGGGCCGAGGAGTACCCCGTCCAGGCCCGCTCCATCGGCCGGGACCCGCTCTTCGAGATCGCCAACCACTCCTACAGCCACTACGCCTTCACCGGTGACTGCTACGGCCTGCCCACCGTCGCCCCGGACCGGATGCGGACGGAGGTGGAGCGTACGTACGCGGCGTTCCGCGAGGCCGGCGTGACCGACGCGATGCCGTACTTCCGCTTCCCGGGCGGGTGTTACGACCGCGAGGCCCTCAAGGCGCTCACCCCGACCGGCGTCACCGCGGTGCAGTGGGACGTGGTGAGCGGGGACGCCTTCGCGACGGACGCGGACGCGGTGGCCCGGCAGGTGCTGGACGGGGTGCGGCCGGGGTCGGTCGTCGTCATGCACTGCACCCGCAGCGCCGCCCCGGCGACCGAGCGGGCGGTGCGGACGATCGTGCCGGAGCTGCGGAAGAAGGGGTACCGCTTCGTGAAGGTGTCCGAACTGATCGGGGCCACGGACGCGCATCGTTGACCGGCCTAGGCTGGAGGCATGAGCGACGACACGAGGAAGCCGCCGTACGCCGAGTGTGTGCTGTGCCGGGAGCCGACGGAGTACCCGGAGTCGCACAAGGGGATCACGTTGTGCCCGGTGTGCGAGTGGCAGGAGGCGCAGCGCACCGCTTGTTCCGGATGACCGGCGGGCGCGGTTCGCCGCGCCCCTTAGGGTGGGCATCTGTGAGCCACGTTCCAGCCTTCACCGGCGACAGTCCCTTCCGGTCCGAGCGCACCGCCCGTGATGAAGCGCCGCAATTCGTCCTGCCCCTCGTCGTGCGGATCGAGAAAGCGGTGCCGCCGGCTCGGACCGACGCTCTGGAGACCGCCGCCCGAGCCGTGCTCGTGATGCTCAGTGACGAGCGGTCGGTCGGGGACGGGGAATGGGCTCAGGTCATGCGGGACTGGCAGGACGCTCGGATTCGGAAGGTCGTGCGGCGGGCCAGGGGAGCCGAGTGGCGGCGGGCCGGGGAGTTGGACGGGATCACCGTGGCCGGGAAGGCGGCGGAGGTGCGGGTGTTCCCACCGGTGCCGTTGGACGGGTGGCCGAAGGAGTTGGCCAAGTTGCAGGTCTCGGGGACCGATCTGGACGATCCGGAGGCCCCCGCGCCCGCCGATCCGGGGGTGCCCGTGCTGTGGCTGAACCCGGACCTCGACATGTCGGCCGGCAAGGCGATGGCCCAGGTCGGACACGGGGCTCAACTGGCTTGGTGGGAGCTGTCGGACGGGGAGCGTGCCGCCTGGCGTGACGCCGGTTTCCCGCTGGCCGTGCGGACCGCCGAGGCGGGGCGTTGGGGTGAACTCACCACCAGCGGGCTGCCGTTGGTACGCGACGCAGGCTTCACCGAGATCGCGCCCGGTTCCTGCACGGTGGTCGCCGAGCATCCCGCGTTGCGCGCACGGACCTGAGCTCTCACCGAGCGCGACTTTACCGTCCGTTTAGTTTCTTGCCCGTCGTTTGAACAACGGGATTCTCCCCCGCGTACCTCCTGGCACCGGCGCCCAGCAAGTACCCAGCACCGACGTCCAGTTGGTTTCACCCGGGAGGCACCATTGCGTGTGCGGATCAACGGTACGGCCTTTCTCATCGCGGCCCTTGTCGCCACCCTCGGCGCACTCGCGTTCCCCGTCTGGTCGTACGCCGACCGGTCGGGCACCGGCCAGGCGAACCTGGCGGCGGGGACCGTGAACACCCAGTGGGGGCCGCTGACCGCCTCCGACCGCGATCTGATCGTGCGGGTGCGGCTGGCCGGACTCTGGGAGCTGCCGGCCGGGCAGCAGGCCATCGAGCGAGCGCCGAACGAGGCGATCAAGGAGGCGGGCGACCATCTCATCGTCGGCCACACCGACCTGGACAAGCGGGTGCGGATCGTCGCGGCCCAGCTGGGCGTGGAGCTGCCGAATCAGCCCAACGAGCAGCAGCAGGGGTGGCTGCAGGAGATGTCGGCGGCGAGCGGCTCGGAGTACGAGTACAAGTTCGTGAACCTGCTGCGGGCCGCGCACGGCAAGATCTTCCCGGCCATCGGCACCGTCCGGAACACCACCCGCAACACCCTCGTACGGCAGCTGGCCTCGGACGCCAACCAGACCGTGCTCGACCACATCACGATCCTGGAGAAGACCGGCAGGGTCGACTTCGACGCCATCGCCAACGACGCGGTCTCCGGCACCACGGCCAGCCCGACCGGCCCGTCGGCCCCGGTGCCCGGCCAGGTGGTGCCCTCGGCGCCGGTCGCCGAGGCCGGCGGGAACGTGCGGACGACGTCCAGTCCGTCGCCGGGCGCGCCGGGCACGGTCAACACGGGGCGGCCGGATCCGGTGGACTCGGCGGGCGTGCTGCGCTGAGGCGGGAGCGGCTCCTGCCCGAGGGGCCCGAACCTCAAATGTTGCTCTGAAGGTACGTGGCGGGAGGTTCGGTTCCGGCCGGCGGGGCCATACCCCCGTCACGTTCTTCGAGGAGACCGCAGGGAGGGGAAGGATCATGGAGCGACTGGGGACGGGCATCGGATGGCGGCCGGAGATCGCCGAGGCCGTGGAGCGGATGCCGGGTGTCGACTGGGTCGAGGTGGTGGCCGAGAACGTCTGCCCCGGACACCTCCCCGAGCCGCTGGAGCGGCTGCGGAAGCGCGGGGTGACCGTGATCCCGCACGGCGTCTCGCTGGGCCTGGGTGGTGCGGAGCGGCCCGACGCCGGGCGCCTGACGGCGCTGGCCGAGCGGGCGGAGGCACTGGGCGCTCCGCTGGTCACCGAGCACATCGCGTTCGTACGGGCGGGCGGCCTCCTCACCGCCTCTCCGCTCCTGGAGGCCGGGCATCTGCTGCCCGTCCCCCGTACCCGGGACGCCCTCGACGTGCTCTGCGAGAACGTCCGGATCGCCCAGGACGCGCTGCCGGTGCCGCTCGCCCTCGAGAACATCGCCGCGCTGATCTCCTGGCCGGGCGAGGAGCTGACCGAGGGGCAGTTCCTGTACGAACTCGCCGACCGGACCGGCGTACGGCTGCTGATCGACGTGGCCAACCTGCACACGAATCACGTCAATCGCGGCGAGGACCCGGCCAAGGCGCTCGCCGACCTTCCCCTGGAGGCCATCGCCTACGTCCATGTGGCGGGCGGCTTCGAACGGGACGGCGTCTGGCACGACAGCCACGCCCACGCCGTGCCGCCGGCGGTCCTGGACGTCCTGACGGATCTGGCGTCGCGCGTCTCGCCGCCGGGCGTGCTGCTGGAGAGGGACGAGAACTTTCCCGAACCGGCAGAGCTGGAGCGGGAGTTGGGGGCGATACGAGGGGCGCTGGAGAAGGGTGCCTCGGAGCGGGACGTCTGGGAGAGGGACGCCGTGGAGAGGGACGCCGTGGGGGAGGAGGCCTCGGGGAAGGAGGCGTCGGAGAAGGAGGTGTCGGACAGGGGGCAGGCGATACGGGTCGAGGGTTCCACCGACCCCGCCCGCCAGCGCCTCGCCCTCGCGCAGACGGCGCTGCTCTCCGCACTCGTCGCCGGGACTCCCGTGCCCGAGGGGTTCGACCGCGTGCGGCTGGGGGTGCAGGCTCGGGCCCTCGCCGGGAAGCGGGCCGATGTCGTGGGGAAGGTCGCGCCCGAACTGCCGGTGATGCTCGGGGAGGCGTACCGGGGAGCCTTCCTCGCGTACGCGCACGGGCACCCGATGACCGGCGGCTTCCGGCGCGACGCGCTGGACTTCGCCGAGTATCTGCTGCTGTCGGGGCGGCTCGGCGAGGGACGGGTGCGGCGGGAGTTGCGGGATTGGTGGCTGGAGCGATCGGGACCGGCGCCGCGCTCGCGCGTGGCGAGGGCGGCGCGGAGGGTGCTGCTGCACCGCTGAGCGGGAGGCACCGAAATGTGCCAGGACTAACACATCGGCCGCCCGTCACACCCACCGTGTCCGGTTCACTCACATTCGCCACCGAGTGACCATGAATTCCCGCTCACCTTTTATGTGGCGATACCCCATTTTGTCGGCATTGACGCCCGTACGACAGTTGACCCGCACCCCGCAGTAACATGCCAATCCCGCACCCGAAACCGACCAGCGTGCGGTGCCGTACCAGGAGGCACCATGCGACCGCGACCACCCCTCAAGGGTCGAGGCATCATCAGTGGCACCGGTGTCATCATCACCGGCCTGACAGCGACCCTGCTCGCTCTGATCTTCCCGATCTGGTCGTACGCCGACCGGTCGGGCACCGGCGTGGACGTACTCAACGCCGAGACGGTGTCGACGAGCTACGGTCCGCTGTCCGCCCTGGACCGGGAGTTCGTCACCAAGGTCAGGCTGGCCGGTCTGTGGGAACTGCCCGCCGGCCAGCAGGCGGAGCAGAAGGGCACCACCGAGCCCGTACGGATCGCGGGAGAGCACCTCGTCGAGGGGCACACGTTCCTCGACCAGCGGGTACGGGACATCGCCGCCAAGCTCGGGCTCCAGCTGCCCAACCAACCCAACGACCAGCAGAAGCAGTGGCTGGCGACGCTCAGCGCGGCCCAGGGCACGGACTACGACCGGGACTTCGTGAACATCGCGCGGCTGGCGCACGGCAAGGTGTTCTCGCTCGTCGCCCAGGTGCGTGCCACCACCCGTAACTCGCTGGTGCGTTCGCTCGCCGACGACGCGAACACGACCGTGCTGGACCACATCAAGGTGCTGGAGGCCACCGGATACGTCGACTGGGACGCCCTGGCCGGGGACATGGCCTCCGGGAGCACTCCGCCGCTCGTCAACTCCCCTGCTCCCCCGGGCCCCACGGCCGACCCCGGCACGGCCACCCCGGTCACGCCGTCGGCCTCACCGACCTACACGCTCCCGCCGGCCGAATCCAGCCCGCCACCGCAGTAGCCGCGGCCCGCACGCCCGCACGTAGTGGCACACTTCCGGACATGCGGAACGTCACATACCGACAACACTCCGTCCGAATTGTGAACAGGGCATGGCGTTCCATTAGGCGTTTGGCATAGAAACGCGGCATGTTCTGGGTCCTTCTCCTGCTGCTGGCCTGGGCCGTCGCGGGCACCGCGTGCACGCGACTGTGCCTGGCCGCCGCCCGCACCGCGGCCGACGACACGGATGCGTCCCAGCACGGCCTGACGCTCTACGAGGCCGCGTTCCTGTCCGGCGGACCCCGGCGGGTCGCCGATCTGACCATGGTCTCCATGGCCCGGCAGCGGCGGCTGCTGCTCGCCCACACCGGCTGGGCGACGGTGGTCGATCCGCGCGGGCGCGACGAGATCGAGCGGTCCGTCATAGGGGCGATCGGACCGGAGGGGCAGAGCCGTATCGCCCCGGTCCGGGCCGCCGCGGCCTGCGCGGACGCGGTCGGCGACCTCGGCGACCGGCTGGTCAGCGCCGGTCTGGCCGTTCCCGCCGGCGTCCGGACCACGGTCGCGTCCGGGGTGCGCCAGGTGCAGCTCGCCGCACTCACCGTCCTGGCGCTGGGCGCGGCCGCACTGCTGATCCCCGCCCAGCCGGACATGCCACGTGGCCTGGTCGCCCTCTGGTTCGCGCTCCCCCTGGCCCTCACCCTGAGCTGCCTGGCCATCGCCCGTGTCGAGGTCCACCCGTACTCCCGCTGGGCCTCCCCGGCCGGCCAGCGCCTGCTGGGCACCCTCGCCCGACGCGGCGCCGGCGACGACCGTACGTACCTCACGACCGTCGCCGTACGAGGCGTCCGCGCGATCGGCGAACCGGACCTGCGGGCCGCGTTCACCCACCGGGACCACGTGTAGCCCCCTGGGACCTGCCCGGAACACACCCTGGCGTGAAACGCACGCCGGGGGCCCACCGGGGTCATTGGGGCCGACACCGCCGGGGCGGTGCTTGCCTTCGCCGACAGTCGAACGAAACATCCCTTTTGTCGCCGCCGTGCATCGAAGGGATATGCGATGAGAGCAGCCGCCTTCTACTCGGCCGCCGGATCCTTGCTCCTGACCAGCCTCGCCGCGGCTCCGGCCGACGGCACACCCATCGCCCCCGGTGTGTCCGAGCGCGCGGGTACGGCGATCGCCGCCGCACACGCCCGGATCGCCGGTGTCGACTTCGGCAAGTGCTCCGACGCGCAGGACATGCCGGGCAGCCTGGAGTGCGGCACGGTGTCCGTCCCGCTCGACTACGCGAAACCGAACGGCAAGCAGATCAGGCTGACGGTCAGCCGGGTACCGGCCACGCACAAGGACCCGCACAACAGCAAGCGCCGGGTGCCCCGGCAGGGCGCGCTGGTCTACAACCCGGGCGGGCCCGGCGGCGACGGCCTGTACTTCCCGCTGATCGGGTTCATGCCGCAGTGGAAGCGCATCGCCGCCGCCTACGACCTGGTCGGCTACTCCCCGCGCGGTGTCGGCCGCTCCGCTCCGCTCTCCTGCCAGGACCCCAAGCACTTCTTCACGGGGCCCTCGCTGTCGCCGACGCACCCCTCGGAGTCGTACAAGAAGGAGCGCATCGCCGAGGCGAAGGCGTACGCGCGCGGGTGCGCCCGCCGGGCCGGCAGCGCGCTCCAGTACTACAACTCGCTCAACAACGCGCGTGACCTGGACGTCCTGCGGGCCGCGCTGGACGAGGAGAGGCTGACGTTCATGGGGGCGTCGTACGGGACGTACATCGGGGCGCTGTACGCGACGCTGTTCCCCTCGCATGTGCGGCGGATGGTGTTCGACTCGGCGGTGAACCCCGATCCGGAGCAGGTCTGGTACCGCGACAACCTCGAACAGTCGGCGGCGTTCGAAGGGCGCTGGGCGGACTTCCGGGAGTGGGTCGCGCTCCACGACGACGTGTACGGGCTGGGGCGCACGGCGGACGCCGTACAGCGGAGTTACGAGAAGGCGAGAGCACAGCTGGCCGCCGAGCCGGCCGGGGGGAAGGTGGGGCCGGGGCAGTTGCAGGGGGCGTTTCTGACGGCGGGGTACTTCGACGACTACTGGCCGCAGCGGGCGCACGCGTTGTCCGCGTATCTGAAGGGGAACCCGAAGCCGCTGATCGAGCAGGCGGGACCGGTGCGGGAGGCGGCGGCGGAGGCGGAGAACTCCAGCGCGGTGTACACGGCGGTCGAGTGCAACGACGCTTCCTGGCCGACGGATTGGCGGGTGTGGGACCGGGACAACACACGGCTGGCCCGGGTGGCGCCGTTCGAGACGTGGGACAACGTGTGGATGAATCTGCCCTGTGCGTATTGGCTCGCGCCGCGTCAGCGGGCTGTCGATGTGCGGACCGGGCCCGGGGAGTTGCCGGCGACGCTGATTCTGGCCGCCGAGCGGGATGCCGCGGCGCCGTATGACGGGGCGCTCGAGTTGCAGCGGCGGCTGTCGGGGTCGGTGCTGGTGACGGAGTGGGATGCGGGGACGCATGGGATCGCCGGCGGCCCGAACCAGTGCGTCAACGGGTATCTCGATGCGTACCTGTTGGAAGGTCGGTTGCCTGTGCGGCATGCGGGGTGCGCGGGGCATGCGGCTCCCGAGGCGAGGGCTGCTCGGTGATGCCGTCTGCCGGTTGAGTGTGGCTGGTCGCGCAGTTCCCCGCGCCCCTCAAAAAGCAGGGCGCGGGTCTGCACCGGCATCGAGAAGTACCGCTACGCCAGGCCCGCCACCAGGTCGGCCACGGACTTGCGGCGGCCCGTGTAGAACGGGACCTCCTCGCGGACGTGCATGCGGGCCTCCGAGGCCCGGAGGTGGCGCATGAGGTCGACGATGCGGTAGAGCTCGTCGGCCTCGAAGGCGAGGATCCACTCGTAGTCGCCGAGGGAGAAGGAGGCGACCGTGTTGGCGCGGACGTCCGGGAAGCCGCGGGCCATCTTGCCGTGGTCGGCGAGCATGCGGCGGCGGTCCTCGTCGGGGAGCAGGTACCAGTCGTACGACCGCACGAAGGGGTAGACGCTGACGTAGTTGCGCGGCGTCTCGTCGGCGAGGAACGCCGGGATGTGCGAGCGGTTGAACTCGGCGGGGCGGTGCAGCGCCATGTTCGACCAGACCGGCTCCAGGGCGCGGCCCAGCCTCGTGCGGCGGAAGAGGTTGTACGCCTCCTGCAGCTGGTCGCTGGTCTCCGCGTGCCACCAGATCATGAGGTCGGCGTCGGCGCGCAGGCCGGACACGTCGTACGTGCCGCGGATCGTCACGTCCTTCGCGGCGAGCTGGTCGAACAGCTCCTGGACCTCGTCGGCGTAGCCCGCACGGTCCTCGGGGAGGACGTCCTTCAGCTTGAAGACGGACCACAGGGTGTAGCGGATGACCTCGTTGAGGTCCTTGGCCAGCTTGCCCTTGTTGGGGATCCTGGCGGCCTCGGTGGTGGGGGCGTCGTCACTCATGGTTCTTATTCTCCTGCTCCGCCGTGCAGACTTTGCACCGGGTTGGCGGTGAGCTCCTGTATGGCGGCCAGGTCGCCGCCGATCTGGTCGACGGCCGCGTACGCGCTCGCGATACAGGCCGGGATGCCGACGCCGTCGTACGGGGCGCCGCAGACGGCGAGGCCGGGCAGCTTGGCGACGTGCTCGCGGATGCGGGCGACGCGTGCGTGGTGGCCGACGGGGTACTGGGGCAGGCCGTCGGTCCAGCGGGTGACGCGGGTGGCGACCGGCGTGGCGCCGAGGCCGGTGGCCTGGTGGAGGTCATGACGGGAGACGTCCACCAGGTCGGCGTCCTCGCGCCGGAGGATCTCGGTCTCGCCGAAGCGGCCGACCGAGGTGCGCAGGACGATCAGGTCGGGGTTCTCGTCGGCGATCCAGCCCCACTTCTGCGAGGCGAACGTCGATGCCTTGATGGTCCTCCCGTCGACCGGCGGCACCAGGAAGCCGCTGCCCTCGGGGAGGGCGGTGTCAGCGCGGCGGTAGGCGAGGGTGACCAGGGCCATGGAGGCGTACTCGACGGCGGCGAGCTCGGTGGCAGCGGCGGGGGCCTCGGCGCTCAGGAGGTCGGCGGCGACGGGGGCGGGGACGGCGAGGACGACGGCGTCGGCATACAGGACCCGGTCCGCGGCGACGACACGCCAAGCCGCGTGCGGTTGCGCCGACACGTCCCCGTCACGGCCGGACGCTCCCGGCTCGCCCGCGGTGCCCGGGCCCGACGGTTCGACTCTGCGCAGCTCCCGCACCGGCGTCCCGGTGAGAATGTCGCCCCCGCGTGCCCGCACGGCGTCCGCCACCGCGAGCGGCAGACTGCCCACACCGCCCTCGATGCCCATGAACACCGGCCCGGTCTGCGGGCCCGCCGCCATCTTGGCCTGGATCTCGCGGACGCCCTCGGTGAGGGAGGCGTGGGTGCGGGCGATCTGGAAGAGCTGCGGGACCGCGGAGCGCATCGAGATCCGGTAGGCGTCGCCCGCGTAGACACCGCCCAGCAGGGGCTCGACCAGGCGGTCGACGACCTCGCGGCCGAGGCGGGCCGCCACGAACTCCCCCACGGCCACGTCCTCGCCGACCTCCGTGCGGGGAAGGTCGGCGTCGCGCTCGATGCGGGCGAGGCCCTCGTCGGACAGGACGCCGGTCAGGGCGGCCGCGGTGCCGGGGACGCCCATGACGTGGCCCTTGGGCATGGGGCGCAGCGTGCCGCGGGTCCACAGGGAGGCCGACGCGGTGGCCGGCGGCTGGAGCCGGTCGGTGAGGCCCACCTCGCGCGCCAGGGTGACCGCCTCCGGTCTGCGGGCCAGCATCGACTCGGCTCCGAAGTCCACCCGGACGCCCTCGATCTCGCCGGGCAGCAGCTTGCCGCCGACCCGGTCCGAGGCCTCCAGCACGGTCACCCGTGCGCCCTGCTCCAGCAGCCGGTGGGCGGCGGCCAGCCCCGCGATACCGGCGCCGATGACGACGACCTGTCCCGTGCCCGTACGAGTCTCCACTTCGCGCATGACACCAGCCTCTCAGACCGCGCTGACAGCCGGCCCGCGCCCCGGTGTCCTTCACGAGTCCCGACCGTGACCGCATCGGGACCCGGCCACCCCAACGTCCCGGCCCTTCCCGGCGTCGAAGGAGCGTCAGTCGTCACGACCCTCGGGGGGACTCCCGCATGCGCGCACAACGTTCCGTACGAACCGTCCAGGCCCTGACCGGCCTCCTGCTGGCCGCGGCACTCGCCCTGACCGGATGCAGCGCGAACGGCACCGACTCCGGTGGCTCCGCCGCCGATGGTGCCGCCGCGAAGAGCGACGCCAAGGGAGCGGCTCCCGGTGGCGAGAAGTTCGCGAGCGGCGCCAAGGGGTCCCGGGCGCCCAAGCTCACCGCGAGCAGCATCATCCGCACCGCCTCGCTGACCGTGCAGGTCAAGGATGTGCCCAAGGCCCTCGCCGAGGCCCGGACCACGACCGAGAACGCCGGCGGCTACGTCGGCGACGAGACCACGACCCGGGACTCGAAAGGCCGCGAACGCACGCGCGTGGTGCTGCGTGTCCCGGTCGAGAAGTACGACGAGGTCCTCACCGACCTGCAGGGCGCGGGCAAGCTCCTCGACCGCACGGCGAAGGCCGAGGACGTCACCGACCAGGTCGTCGACGTGGACAGCCGCATCAAGTCGCAGCGGGTCAGCGTGGCGCGGGTCCGCGAGCTGATGGACAAGGCGACCAAGCTCAGCGATGTCGTCGAGCTGGAGGGCGAGTTGAGCGACCGGGAGGCGGACCTGGAGGCGCTGCTCGCCCAGCAGGCGTCCCTGAAGGACCGCACGAGCCTGGCCACCATCACGCTCTCGCTGTCGCAGACACCGGTGACGAAGGCCGCCAAGGACGAGGAGCCCGGGTTCGTGGACGCGCTGGCCGGCGGCTGGGACGCGTTCGTGACGATGTTGCGCTGGCTGGCGGTGGCGTTCGGCGCGGTGCTGCCCTTCGCCGCGGTGGCGGCCCTGCTGGTGCTGGCGTGGCTGCGGCTGATCCGGCCGAGGCTGCCGCGCCGCCCGGAGCCCGCGCCCGCGATGAGCGCGCTGGGCCCGCTGCCGACGGCGCGTCCCGCGCCCGACACCACCACCCGGGAAAAAGGCGAACAGGACTGAAATGCCCCGCCCCCGTAGCGTGTTCGCATGAGCATGAGCGCTGCGAGAGAACGACTGGTCGTGATCGGCGGCGACGCCGCGGGGATGTCCGCGGCGTCGCAGGCACGCCGGCTGAGGGGCCCGGACGAGCTGGAGATCGTGGCGTTCGAGCGGGGTCACTTCACCTCGTACTCGGCGTGCGGCATCCCGTACTGGGTGGGCGGCGACGTCGACGAGCGGGACCAGTTGATCGCCCGTTCGCCCGAGGAGCACCGCGCGCGGGACATCGACCTGCGCATGCGGACGGAGGTGACCGAGATCGACGTGGCGGGCGGTCGCGTACGCGCGCGTGACGTCGATTCCGGCGCGGAGTCCTGGACGTCGTACGACAAACTCGTGGTCGCCACGGGCGCCCGCCCCATCCGCCCCGACATGCCGGGTGCCGACGCCCCGGGCGTGCACGGCGTGCAGACCCTCGACGACGGCCAGGCCCTGCTCGACTCGCTCACGCGCACGCGTGGCCGTCGCGCGGTGGTCGTCGGCGCCGGTTACATCGGCGTCGAAATGGCGGAGGCGCTCATCAACCGCGGCTACGAGGTGACGGTCGTCAACCGCGGCAGCGAACCGATGTCCACGCTCGACCCCGACATGGGCCGTCTCGTCCACGAGGCCCTGGAGGGCATGGGCATCACCATGGTCAACGACGCCGAGGTCACCAAGATCCTCACCGGCGAGGACGGCCGCGTCCGGGCGGTCGCCACGGAGGACGCCGAGTACCCGGCGGACGTGGTGGTGCTGGGCATCGGCGTACGCCCGGAGACGACGCTCGCGGCGTCCGCGGGCCTCCCCCTCGGCGCCCACGGCGGCCTCCTCACCGACCTCGCGATGCGGGTACGCGGCCACGAGAACATCTGGGCCGGCGGCGACTGCGTGGAGGTGCTGGACCTGGTCTCGGGCCAGGAACGCCACATCGCCCTGGGCACCCACGCCAACAAGCACGGGCAGGTCATCGGCACGAACGCAGGCGGGGGTTACGCCACCTTCCCCGGCGTGGTCGGTACGGCGGTGAGCAAGGTCTGCGACCTGGAGATCGCCCGCACGGGCCTGCGGGAGAAGGACGCGCGCAGGGTCGGCCTGCAGTTCGAAGCGGTCACCATCGAGTCGACGAGCCGGGCGGGCTACTACCCGAACGCCTCCCCCATGACGGTCAAGATGCTCGCCGAACGCCGCACAGGGCGCCTGCTCGGCGTGCAGATCGTCGGGAGGGAGGGCGCGGGCAAGAGGGTCGACATCGCGGCGGTGGCGCTCACGGCCAGGATGACGGTGGAACAGATGACGGCCCTGGACCTGGGCTACGCACCACCGTTCAGCCCGGTGTGGGACCCCGTACTGGTGGCGGCCCGCAAGGCGGTGACCAAAGTACGGGCCTCCTCCTGAGGGTTACGCCGACCCGTTGATCCGCTCGATCGCCTGCCGCGCCTGCTCCGCCGGAGGCCGCGGCGGCAGCGACGACACCGAAGCCGTCGACGTCATCGCCACCGGCTGCTCCCCCGCCGGCTTCGCATGTGCCGCCGCCGGCCTCGTCGAGCGGAGTCGGTTGCTCACGGCTTCGTCCAGCGTCACCGGCCGCTGCATCTGCGAGGCGAGCCGTCCCGCCTCCTGACCCAGCCTGGCCACGTCCTCCCAGGACAACCGCACCACCAGGGACAGTTCCGCCTCGCCGTCGGGAAGAGCCTGCATCGGAGGCATCACTCGGTCGTTCATCGCCTGTTCCTCACGTCGTCCCCGCGACCCGCCTTCCCCGTGCCGCGGGCGGTTGACGAGTCATACGCACGCACGCGTGCCCGTGTTCATCGATTCGACGGGCCCATCGCGGGCACTAATTCCTTGTGGTCATCCCCGTCCATGACGTGAACCCGGTGCGCCGCACCCCGTGGGTGACGTACGCGCTGATCGCCGCGAACGTCTACGTGTTCCTGTCCACGCCCGGCATCGCCGGCTCCGTGGCGGGTGGCAGCGACCTGTCGCAGACGTGCCATCTGCAGGCGTTCCTGGACCACTACGCGGCGGTGCCCAGGGAGTTGATCCACCATCAGCTACCGCGGCTCGTCCCCACGGGCGACGTCGGCAGGGCCGCGAACGGCGGTGTCGGCTGCGTGCTGGCCCCGCCGGGCTACGACAAGAACCCGGCGCTCTCCGTCTTCACCGCGATGTTCCTGCACGGCAGCTGGCTGCACCTGCTGGGCAACATGCTGTTCCTGCTGATCTTCGGCAACAACGTCGAGGACCGCATGGGCCACATCCGCTTCACGCTGTTCTACGTCGTCTGCGGCTACGCGGCCTCGTACGGCTTCGCGCTTCTCAACGCCGACTCGTCCGACCCGCTGATCGGCGCCTCGGGAGCCATCGCGGGGGTGCTGGGCGCCTATCTGGTGCTGTATCCGAAGGCCAGGGTGTGGGTCCTCGTGCCGTTCCTGGTGTTCCTGCCGCTGAGACTGCCGGCCTGGCTGGTGCTGGGCTTCTGGTTCGTGCTGCAGGCGCTGTACTCGTCCGGCGAGGGCGTCTCCGACGCCGGCACGGTGGCGTACGCGGCGCATGTCGTCGGCTTCCTGGTCGGCATGCTGCTCGCCTGGCCGCTCAAACCCGGCACTCCCCCACCACCGGAACCGCGCGGCCTGCTGTTCGGCAGGCGCGCGCGGCCCCGGCACACGTGGTGAGCCCGCTCAGCGCGCCGTCTGCGTGTGGACGTACTCCGCGAGCCGGGTCAGCGCGTCCGGGTCGGTGGACGGCATGACGCCGTGGCCGAGGTTGAAGACGTGGCCCTCCAGGCCCGCCGCCGCGTCGAGCACCTCGCGGGTCTTGGCCTCGACCGCCTCCGGGGCGGTGAAGAGGATCGTCGGGTCGAGGTTGCCCTGCAGCGCCTTGCCGGGGCCGACCCGGCGGGCCGCCTCGTCCAGCGGGACCCGCCAGTCGACGCCGACGACGTCCGCGCCGGCCTCGCCCATGAGCTTCAGCAGCTCGCCGGTGCCGACGCCGAAGTGGATGCGCGGGACGCCGTAGGACTCGACCGCCTTGAAGACCTTCGAGGACGCCGGCATCGCCGAGCGCTGGTAGTCCGCGGGGGCGAGGGAGCCGACCCAGGAGTCGAAGAGCTGGACGGCGGAGGCGCCGGCCTCGATCTGCACCTTGAGGAAGGCGGCCGTGATGTCCGCGAGGCGGTCGAGCAGGTCGGCCCAGAGTTCCGGGTCGCCGAACATCATCGCCTTGGCGTTCTCGTACGTGCGCGAGGGGCCGCCCTCGACGAGGTAACTCGCGAGGGTGAAAGGCGCGCCGGCGAAGCCGATGAGCGGGGTGGCGCCGAGTTCGCGGGTGAGCAGGCCGATCGCCTCGGTGACGTAACCGACGTCCTCGGGGGTGAGGTCGCGCAGCTGCGCCAGGTCGGCGCGGGTGCGGATCGGATGTTCGACGACCGGGCCGACGCCGGGCTTGATGTCGAGATCGATGCCGATGGCCTTGAGCGGTACGACGATGTCGCTGTAGTAGATCGCCGCGTCGACGCCGTGCCGGCGGACCGGCTGGAGGGTGATCTCGGTGACCAGCTCGGGGCGCATGCAGGACTCGAGCATCGGGATGCCCTCGCGGACCTTGCGGTACTCCGGGAGCGAGCGGCCGGCCTGTCGCATGAACCAGACAGGGGTGTGCGGCACTGGTTCGCGTCGGCAGGCCTTGAGGAAGGCGGAGTCGTACGTCGCGGTCGGGGGTGTGTCGTTGGCGCTCACGGGGAAAGTCTCGCACGACGTCCGGGAGCGGGATTCGGCAACGCCCACCCCGACGTCGGGCACGGGGTGTCAAGCTCCACGCCAGGCCACCGGTCCCCTAATCTTCCCGCATGGCTGCGGCTCAGGAACGACTGTCGGACGGCGCTGACGGAATGGATGACACCAAGGAGGGGGACCAGGATGGGAGCGGTACGGCTCCGCCGGCTTTCCAGGCCGCGGTCCAAGCTCTGCGCAACAGTCGCGTGCGCCCGCAGATCGAGGTCGAGTCCACCCGTGCGCCTCAGCGCCTCGCCCCCTTCGCCTACGCGCTGGAAGCGGCCGTGGTCGACGGCGACCAGGATCTCGCCGACGGCCGGCTCGTGCTGCTGCACGACCCCGCCGGACACGACGCCTGGCGCGGCGCCTTCCGGCTGGTGACCCTCGTCCGGGCCGAGCTGGAGCCGGAGATGGCGGCCGACCCGCTGCTGCCGGAGGTGTGCTGGTCCTGGCTGACCGGCGCGTTGCAGGCGCGCGGGCTGTCGTACGGCGAACCGAGCGGCACCGTCACGCGCGCGAGCTCGCACTACTTCGGCGGGCTGTCCGAGCGCCCCGCCGCCTCACAGATCGAGATCCGTGCGTCATGGACGCCCCGCGAAGGACTGGGCGGAGTTCCGGACACGGCGGCGCACCTCGCCTCCTGGTGCGATCTGCTGGCGCAGGTCGCCGGTCTGCCGCCGGCCGGGCCCGGCGACGCGTCCATCGTCACGCTGCCGCAGCGACGCGGACCGCAGCAGTCCCGCTGACCGCACTCCAGACGTCGACCGGGCCGTATTGACCATCACTTTGTCGATACGGCCACTTTCAGTCAGGAATCAGCCCTCGAACGCAACGATTCGTTCACCGAACGATCGACCACGTGTCCGAATTGCACTGATTGTTACTCACTAAATCGTGATCTTTCTCTAAAGGACTCCAGGTTTAGTGCCGAAGACGACTGTGACCTTGGAAAGCCGTCCCGCACCCAGGAGGCCTGGTGTCCGTTCTCCTCGAGCAGCCCGCAAGCCTGGTCGCCTACCGCCCGAACAAGCCGACCGCCATGGTGGTCGTGGCCGACCCGCGCGTCCGCTCCACCGTCACCCGCCATCTGTGGGCGCTCGGTGTGCGCGACGTCATCGAGGCCTCGTCCATCGCTGAGGCTCGTCCCCGCATCGGCAACCCCCGCGACATCTGCGTCGCCGACGTCCACCTGCCCGACGGCTCGGGCCTCACGATCCTGTCCGAGACCCGCGCGGCCGGCTGGCCCAACGGCCTGGCCCTGTCCGCCGCCGACGACATCGGCGCCGTGCGCAACGCCCTCGCGGGCGGCGTCAAGGGCTACGTCGTCACCGGCACCCGTACGAACGTCGGGCTCCCCACCCGACCCGGCGCCGCCCCCATCGGCTCCCGCGCCGCCATGCACCGCCGCCCCCCGGGTGCCCCGAGCCACCCGGGCGGCTACCGCGAGCTGTCCGGTCGCGAGGTCGAGGTGCTGCGGCTGGTCGCGGAGGGCCAGTCGAACAAGGCGATCGGCGTCTCGATGGGCCTGTCCGCGCTGACCGTCAAGAGCCACCTCGCCCGCATCGCCCGCAAGCTCGGCACGGGCGACCGGGCCGGGATGGTCGCGGTGGCCCTGCGGACCGGCATCATCCACTGAGGCCGACACGCCTCACCGTTCACACATATGAACCAGAGCTTTCAGCTGGCTGACTGGTTTACGACCCTCAGGCGCCTGCCGACGGAACGTTCCGTCGGCAGGCGCCGTCCATACACAGATACCCTTGACATGTGACCGACGCCCAAGACACCGCAGCAGACGTTTCACTGCGAACCACCGGAGGCGCCCCTCCGGACGATGGCGGATCTTCTGCGGCGGAGGCGCCGATCCCTCTGCTGGAGCCGCGCGAGGGCATTCCGCCCGTGATCGCCGACGAGGACTCGTTGGCCGAGGTGATCGCCGCTTTCGCCGCAGGCTCCGGGCCCGTCGCCGTCGACGCCGAGCGGGCGTCCGGCTACCGCTACGGCCAGCGCGCGTATCTGGTGCAGCTGCGCCGCGAGGGCGCGGGGACCGCGCTGATCGACCCCGTCGCCTGCCCCGATCTGTCCGGGCTCGGGGAGGCCCTCTCGGGCGTGGAGTGGGTGCTGCACGCCGCCACCCAGGACCTTCCCTGTCTCCGCGAAATAGGCATGGTTCCGACGTCGCTGTTCGACACCGAGCTCGCCGGACGGCTCGCCGGGTTCCCCCGGGTCGGCCTCGGCGCGATGGTCGAGGGCGTCCTGGGCTTCGTACTCGAAAAGGGGCACTCCGCGGTCGACTGGTCGACCCGGCCACTGCCCGAGCCGTGGCTGCGGTACGCGGCGCTGGATGTCGAGCTGCTCGTCGATCTGCGGGACGCGCTGGAGAAGGAGCTGGACCGGCAGGGGAAGCTGGAGTGGGCGCGGCAGGAGTTCGCGGCGATCGCGGCCGCACCGCCGGCCGAGCCGCGCAAGGATCCCTGGCGGCGCACGTCGGGGATGCACAAGGTGCGGCGGCGTCGGCAGCTGGCTGTCGTGCGGGAGCTGTGGCAGACGCGGGACCGGATCGCTCAGCGGCGGGATGTGTCGCCCGGGAAGGTGTTGAGCGATGCCGCCATTGTCGAGGCGGCGCTCGCGTTGCCGGCCAATGTGCATGCGCTGGCCGCGTTGAACGGCTACGGGCATCGGATGGGGCGGCGACAGCTGGACCAGTGGCAGGCGGCGGTGGATCGGGCGAAGGACTTGACCGAGCAGCAGCTGCCCGCGCCGGGACAGCCCGTCACGGGGCCGCCGCCGCCGCGGGCCTGGGCCGACAAGGACCCCGCGGCCGCTGCGCGGCTTTCGGCGGCGAGGGCGGCCGTGTCGGCGTTGGCCGAGCGGTTGAACATGCCTCAGGAGAACCTGATGACGCCGGACACGGTGCGGCGGGTCTGCTGGGAGCCGCCGCAGGTGGTGGATGCCGAGGCTGTGGGGGGTGCGCTGGCTGCGTACGGCGCCCGTCCCTGGCAGGTGGAGCAGGTGACGCCGGTGTTGGTTGCTGCTTTGTCCGCCTAGCAGCACCTCACCTGGTCGCTCCTCTGGTGAAACCGTTGTAGATGTAGCGCTGCAGGCACAGGAAGACGATCAGGGTCGGGAGGATCACCAGGATCGCTCCCGCCGAGATGGTTTCCCAGTGGGCGCCGAACGGACCCTTGAAGCGGAACAGGGACGTCGAGATCACGCCAAGATCCTGGTTCGGCATGTAGAGGAAGGGGATGTAGAAGTCGTTGTAGACGGCAATCCCCTTCACTATCACCACCGTCGCGATCGCGGGCTTGAGCAACGGGAAGATGATCTTGCGGTAGATCGTGAAGGCGTTCGCGCCGTCGAGGCGGGCTGATTCGTCCAGGCTGATCGGGATCGAGCGGACGAACTGCAGGAAGATGTAGATCGAGACGATGTCCGTGCCCGTGTAGAGGGCGATCGGAGCCCAGCGGGTGTCGAACAGACCGAAGCTGGTGACGATCTGGAACGTCGCCACCTGGGTCGTGACACCGGGGACCAGGGCGGCGATCAGAAACAGCGCCACCACCAGTTTCTTGAAGCGGAACGTGAAGCGGTCGATCGCGTACGCCGTCATCGAACCGATGAGGACCGTGCCGGTGACCGAGACGACCAGGATGAAGGCCGTGTTGCCGAAGGCCGAGAGCATACGGCCGTCCTGGAACGCCGTGACGTAGTTGTGGAAGTTCAGGAAGTCGGCGGGGAGGGTGAGGGCTCCCGTGTCGTTCGATGTCTCCCGCTCCGTTTTCAGGGACGTCAGGAAGACGACGAGGAGAGGGAGCAGGACGACCACGCCGGCCGTGATCAGGGACAGGTAGAGGAGGGTTCGCGCTACCGCTCGGCGGGTCATACCAGGTCCACCTTGTCGTCGGGGACCAGGCGGCGCTGGATCCAGGTCACCAGGAGGATGATCAGGAGCAGGACGACGGCCGCTGCCGAGGCCAGGCCCGTCTTGTTGAACTGGAAGGCCAGTTTCACCGTCTGGATCACGAAGGTCTCGGTGCCGGTCGCCCCGCCGGTCATGATGTACGGGATGTCGAAGGCCGAGAGCGAGCCGGAGATCGACAGGATGACGGTGAGGGTCAGGACCGGCTTGATGCCGGGCGCGATGATGTGGCGGAACTGGTGCCAGCGGTTCGCACCGTCCAGTTCGGCGGCCTCGTACAACTCCCCCGGGATGGACTGGATCGCGCCCAGGAACAGGACGAAGTTCAGGCCCAGGTAGCGCCAGACCGAGACGCCGGCCAGCGAGATGTTCGCGGAGACGGGGGTGCCCAGCCAGGCGTGGTCGGTGTGGTGGCCGAAGAGGGCGAGGACCGAGTCGAGGGTGCCACCGTCCTGGAAGAAGTAGAGGAAGACGAAGCCGATCGCCACCCCGTTGATCAGGTACGGGAAGAAGAGCACGCCCTTGAAGAAGTTCCGGAAGCGGACGTCGAAGCTCAGGATCGTGGCGAAGTAGAGGGCCGCGACGATCTGGACGACGGAAGCGGCCAGGTAGTAGCCGCTGACCCAGAAGACCTCGAACAGGTCGGGGCGGGTGAAGAGTTCGGTGTAGTTGCCCACGCCCGTGTAGTGGAGCTCGGGGCTCACGCCGTCCCAGTCGGTGAAGCTGTAGGCGAACATGTTGACGATCGGCGCGTAAGTGAAGGTGATCAGGAGGGCGAGCGGGGCCAGGAGGAAGAGCCAGGGGGTGAGGCCCCGCCACCCGCGCGTTCGGCGCGGGGCGGGGGCCGGGACGGGATCGGTAGGGGACGGCGGCCCCGAAGTGGCCTTTCCCACGGCCGACTTGTGGGTGGTGTCCGTCATCAGGACCCCACGGTCTTCTGGGCCTCGGTCCACTTCCCGCCGAGGCCGGCGAGGAAGGAGTCCAGGCTCCCGCTCCGGGCGCCGCGGGCGAGGTCGACCAGGTCCTGGCGGTAGTCGGGCTTGTACAGGCCCACCTCGGACTGGTCGTCGATCTCCTTGACCTGGGCGCCCTTGGCGTCGCTGACCTCGATGAACTTCACGCCCTCGTCCTCGTACGGCTTCAACACGTCAGGCAGGGCCGCGTTCTTGAGCGGGGAGATCGCCAGGTTGTCCTTGTCGTAGCCGGACTTGTCGGTGAACCAGTCGATCCAGGCGCGGGCCGCCTCCTTGTGCTGGGAGTGGACGTTGACGGCCTGGTTGTAGTCGGGGCCCACAACCGCGCAGAACCTGCCGCCCGCTTGGGCCGGGAACGGCATGAAGCCGATGTCATCGGGGCTCACGCCCGCCTTCTTCGCCGCGTCCTGGAACTGGATGATCGCCCAGGTGCCGAGCCACTGCGTGGCGATCTTCCCCTTCGCCAACTGGGTCTTGGACAGCTCCCAGTTGGTGGTCGTCGGGTCCTTCTCGGACAGGCCCTGGTGAACGATGTCGTAGAGGAGGGTGTCGCCGATGCGCAGGTCGCTGCCCTTCGCCCAGGGGTCGCCGTCGGCGAGCTTGGTGGTGGCCTGGCTGTCGCAGCTGGGCGAGCCGCTGACGTACGTCCAGGAGGTCAGGGGCCACTGGGCGGCGAAGTTGGTGTAGTACGGCACCGCGTCCGTCCTGGACTTGATCGCCTTGAGGTCGGTGAGGAACTCGGCAGGCGTGGTGGGCCACTGGGTGATGCCGGCCTCGCGCCAGACCCGCTTGTTGTAGACGAAGCCGGGACTCACTCCGATCGGGCTCTGGCCGTACACCTTGCCGTCGACCGTGGAGGTGTCGGTGAAGCGGTACTTCCTGCCGCGTTCGGCCTGGGTGCCGAGGGACGCGAAGAACTTCGGGTAGTCGTTCTTCTTGATGACGGCCGGGATGAGCAGGACGTCGCCGTAATGGGCCGTGTTCATCCGGATCTTGACCTCGGCCTCGTAGTTCGTGAGGGCCTCGAACTCGACCTTGACCTTCGGATACGTCTTGTTGAACTCGGCGGCGTACTTCTTCATCGTGCCGTCCTGCACGAGGTCGGTCCGCTGGGTGAGGACCTTGATGGTGCCGCTCACTTTCGACGGGTCGTCGGGCGCCTTGGCCTCGGCGCCCTTCGACGTGCCTCCGGTGCCGGTGCAGGCCGAGAGCATCAGGGCCGTGGCGATTGCGGCGAGGACTGTACGGCGGGACATGTGCATCAGCTCCGTTCACGTTCACGGGACGAGGGACGGACGAGCACGGGCGGGTTGGCTGGTTCGGTACTCTGACAACGTTTTCTTAACCGGTAAAGTCCCTATTCCGCCAAGGCTGGAGAAAAGTCTTCGCTGACCGCGCTGGAACGGTTTAGGGAGAGTGCATGCTTCAGGCGACGCCGATCCGCGAGGGATGGGTCCTCCTGCACGAGGGGTCCGAGCTGCCGGCCGCGGTGCCGGGCTGTGTGCACACCGATCTGCTGGCGGCGGGGGTGATCCCGGACCCCTTTCTCGGCACGAACGAGACCGAGGTGGCGTGGGTCGGGCGGCGGGAGTGGACGTACGAGACGGATCTGCGGGCCGGGGGCGGGCAGTTCGAGCAGACCGACCTGGTCTTCGACGGACTGGACACGGTCGCCGAAGTCTCGCTCGACGGCCGACTCCTGGGCCGTACGCGGAACATGCACCGCTCGTACCGCTTCGACGTGACCGGGATGCGGGGGCGGCTGTCCGTGCGGTTCGTGTCCGCGTATGCGGAAGCGGAGGCGGTGCGGGGGCGGGTCGGTGAGCGGCCCGCCGCGTACGCGGAGCCGTATCAGTACCTCCGCAAGATGGCCTGCTCCTTCGGCTGGGACTGGGGGCCCACGCTGGTGACCGCCGGCATCTGGCGGCCGGTGCGGCTGGAGGCGTGGTCGACGGCCCGGATCGCCCGGGTGCGGCCGCTGGTGACCGTCGAAGACGGCCTGGGCGTGGTCGAGTTGCACATCGAGGTCGAGCGCAGCCGGGTGGAGGCGCCGCTGGCCGTCGAGGCGACGGTGGGCGGCGTGCGGGTGCGCGGGGAGATCGAGGGGACGGAGGGGGTCGTACGGCTGGAGGTGCCGGAGGTGCGGCTGTGGTGGCCGCGCGGATACGGCGAACAGCCGCTGTACGACGTCGAGTTGACGCTGCTGCACGGCGGGGACCCGCTGGACGTGTGGCGGCGGCCGATCGGCTTCCGGACCATGCGGCTGGATACGGCCGCCGATGCGCACGGCACCGGGTTCACGTTCGTGGTCAACGGCGAGCGGCTCTTCGCGCGGGGCGTGAACTGGATCCCGGACGATGTGTTCCCGTCGCGGATCACGCGGGAGCGGTACCGGGAGCGGCTGCGGCAGGCGGCGGACGCGGGTGTCGACCTGGTACGGATCTGGGGTGGCGGGATCTACGAGAGCGAGGACTTCTACGACGCCTGCGACGAGTTGGGGCTGCTGGTCTGGCAGGACTTCCCCTTCGCCTGTGCCGCCTATCCGGAGGAGCAGCCGCTGCGGGGCGAGGTGGAGGCCGAGGCGCGGGAGAACGTCGTACGGCTGATGCCGCATCCGTCGCTGGTGCTGTGGAACGGCAACAACGAGAACCTGTGGGGGTTCCGGGACTGGGGATGGGAGGCGCGGCTCGCCGGGGACTCCTGGGGCGAGGGGTACTACATGGGCGTACTGCCGCGTGTGGTCGCGGAGTTGGATCCGACCCGGCCGTACACGGCGGGGAGTCCGTGGTCCGGGTCGTGGGGGCGGCATCCGAACGATCCGGGGCACGGGACGCATCACTCGTGGGAGGTGTGGAACCGGGAGGACTACGCGGACTATCGGCTCGAAGTGCCGCGGTTCGTGGCCGAGTTCGGGTGGCAGGCGCCGGCCGCGTACGCCACGTTGACGCGTGCGCTGCCCGGGGAGGAGCTCGCGGCGGACTCCCCCGGTGTACTGCACCATCAGAAGGCCGACGACGGGCAGGGGAAGCTGGAGCGGGGGCTCGCTCGTCATTTCGCCGTGCCGGAGGGGGACTTCGACCGCTGGCACTATCTGACGCAGGTCAATCAGGCACGGGCGGTGGCCGCCGGCATCGAGCACTGGCGGTCGCACTGGCCGGTCTGCGCGGGGACCGTGGTGTGGCAGCTCAACGACTGCTGGCCGGTGACGAGTTGGGCCGCGATCGACGGGGACGGGCGGGAGAAGCCTCTCTACCACGAGCTGCGGCGGCTGTACGCGGACCGGTTGCTGACGGTTCAGGTGCGGGGAGCCGGGCTGGTGTTGGCGGCCGTCAATCAGGGAGCGGAGGCGTGGACGGGGGCGCTGAGATTGCGGCGGATGTCCGTCGAAGGTGACGTGGTCGGAGAGGAGAGCGTGCGGTTCGCGGCCAGGCGTCGGGCCGTCGCGGAGGTGGACGTCCCGCGTGAGCTCGCGCCTCTCGGTCCCAAGGAGTTCCTGGTGGCCGACGCGGACGGGCTCAGGGCCGTGTACTTTCCCGTGCCGGACCGTGAAGTCCCGTATCCGCGGCCCGAGTTCGACGTGACCGTGGCACCGGGTGCGGTGACGGTGACGGCCCACACCCTCGTACGGGATCTGCTGCTGCAGGCGGACCGGCTGCGGCCGGAGGCTCGGGCCGATCGGGGGCTGGTCACGCTGTTGCCCGGGGAACGGGTCACCATCGGCGTACGCGGCTGGGAGACTCCTGACGCGGATGCCGCCCGAGCCGCCCTGTACTGCCTGGAGCCCATGGAATGACCACCTCCCGCGTCACCATCAAGGACGTCGCCGCGCGTGCCGGTGTGTCCAAGGGAGCCGTGTCGCTCGCCTTCAACCGCAAGCCGGGGCTGTCCGAGGCGACCCGGGACCGGATCTTCGAGGCGGCCCGGGAGCTGGGGTGGGCGCCCAACCTCACGGCGCGGACGCTGGCCGGGTCACGGGTGGACGTGGTGGGGCTGGCGATCTGCCGGCCGGCACGCCTCCTGGGCCTCGAGCCGTTCTACATGGAGTTCGTGTCGGGGGTGGAGAGCGTGCTGACCGAGCGGTCCTGCTCGCTGCTGCTGCGGCTCGTGCGGAACGTGGAGGAGGAGGTCGGGCTGCAGGAGTCGTGGTGGCGGGGGCGGCAGGTCGGGGGGTCGATCCTGGTCGACTTCCGGGTGGACGATCCTCGGGTGGCCTCGGTGGAGCGGCTGGGGATGCCGGTGGTGGCGGTGGGGCATCCGTCGTTGACGGGCGGACTGACGTCCGTGTGGACCGACGACGCGACCGCGGTCACGGAGGCGGTCCGATATCTGGCGGCACTCGGGCATCGGCGGATCGCCCGGGTGGGAGGTGTGGCGGCGCTCGGGCACACGGCTGTGCGGACCGCCGCGTTCGACGAGGCGGCGCGGGGGCTGGACCTGGCCGGAGCCTGGCAGGTCACCACCGACTACTCGGGGGAGGCAGGGGCACGCGCGACGAGGTCACTGCTGATGGCCGCGCCGGCCGACCGGCCGACGGCGATCGTGTACGACAACGACATCATGGCGGTGGCCGGGCTGTCGGTCGCCGCGGAGATGGGGCTGTCGGTGCCGGGGGATGTGTCGTTGCTGGCGTGGGACGACTCGCAGTTGTGTCGGCTCACGCATCCGACCCTGTCCGCGATGAGTCATGACGTGCATGGGTTCGGGGCGGATGCGGCTCGGACGCTGTTCGGGGTGATCACTGGGGAGGGGGCAGGATCGCATCCTGTGCCCACACCGGTACTGACGCCTCGGGGGTCCACAGCGCCGCCGTCTCGGTGAGCGCCGGCACTCCCCCACCGTCAGTATCGATGTGACGTTCGCCGCTCCACCCTCCAGGGCTGTGCAGCTACGTTACCGATAAGTAGCATGGGCCTGAGCGCACGCTCAGCGCATGCGTGCCGCAGCAGTGCCATCCCGCATCTGGAGGAGAGCCATCGTGCCTCGTACCGTCAGGGACGTCGTTTTTGTCGACGGCGTCCGTACCCCGTTCGGCAAGGCGGGCCCGAAGGGCATCTACCACGAGACCCGCGCCGACGACCTGGTCGTGAAGGCGATCCGGGAGCTGCTGCGCCGCAACCCCGGTCTCGACCCGAAGAAGATCGACGAGGTCGCCATCGCCGCGACCACGCAGATCGGTGACCAGGGGCTCACCCTCGGCCGTACGGCCGGCATCCTTGCCGGTCTGCCGCAGTCGGTCCCGGGCTACTCCATCGACCGGATGTGCGCCGGCGCGCTGACCGCCGTGACGACCACGGCCGGCTCGATCGCCTTCGGTGCGTACGACGCCGTGATCGCCGGTGGTGTCGAGCACATGGGCCGCCACCCGATGGGCGAGGGCGTGGACCCGAACCCGCGGTTCGTGAGCGAGAAGCTGGTCGACGAGTCCGCCCTGTTCATGGGCATGACCGCGGAGAACCTGCACGACCGCTACCCGACGATCACCAAGCAGCGCGCCGACGAGTACGCCGTGCGCTCGCAGGAGAAGGCCGCCAAGGCGTACGCCAACGGCAAGATCCAGCAGGACCTGGTGCCGATCTCCGTACGCCGGACCAACCCGGAGGCCGGTGAGACCGGCTGGGGTCTGGTGACGGCGGACGAGCCGATGCGTCCCGGCACCACCCTCGAGAACCTCTCCGGCCTGAAGACGCCCTTCCGTGTGCACGGGCGCGTCACCGCCGGTAACGCGGCCGGTCTGAACGACGGTGCGACCGCCTCGATCATCGCGTCCGAGGACTTCGCCCGCGAGAACAACCTGCCGGTCAAGATGCGTCTCGTCTCGTACGCCTTCGCCGGCGTCGAGCCCGAGGTCATGGGCTACGGACCGATCCCGGCCACCGAGAAGGCCCTGGCGCAGGCGGGTCTCTCCATCGAGGACATCAACCTCTTCGAGATCAACGAGGCCTTCGCCGTCCAGGTGCTCGCCTTCCTGGAGCACTACGGCATCGCCGACGACGACGCGCGCGTCAACCAGTACGGCGGCGCCATCGCGTACGGCCACCCGCTCGCCTCGTCCGGTGTGCGTCTCATGACGCAGCTGGCCCGCCAGTTCGAGGAGCAGCCGGAGGTCCGTTACGGCCTCACCACCATGTGCGTCGGCTTCGGCATGGGCGCCACGGTGATCTGGGAGAACCCGAACCACAAGGACGCCGGAGGCGACAAGTGAGCACCACCGAACTCCTCAAGGGTGCGGCCGAGCTGTTCCCCGACGAGGTCGTGACGTCGGCGCACGTACGCCACCTCGACCTGCCCTTCGGCGCCGGGCGCTTCGCCCTGATCACGCTGGACAACGGCTTCGACCACACCAAGCCGACCACCTTCGGCCCGGCCTCGCTGGCGAACCTCGACACCGCCATCGACCAGGTCGAGAAGGAGGCCGCGGCCGGCGAGATCGTCGGTGTCGGCATCACCGGCAAGCCGTTCATCTTCGCGGTCGGCGCCGACCTCAAGGGCGTCGAACTGCTGAAGGAGCACAAGGACGCGCTCGCCATCGGCAAGGGCGGCCACGAGGTCTTCAAGCGGCTGTCCGGCATCGCGGTCCCGACCTTCGCGTACTACAACGGTGCCGCGATGGGCGGTGGCGTCGAGGTCGGTCTGCACTGCACGTACCGGACCGTCTCGAAGGCGCTCCCGGCGTTCTCGCTGCCCGAGGTCTTCCTCGGTCTCGTCCCCGGCTGGGGCGGCTGCACGATCCTGCCGAACCTGATCGGTGCCGACAAGGCCGTCTCGGTGATCATCGAGAACAGCCTCAACCAGAACAAACAGCTGGGGGGCCGGCAGGTCTTCGACCTGGGTATCGCGGACGCGATCTTCGAGGGCGCGGACTTCCTGGAGCAGTCGCTGATCTGGACCGCGAACGTCCTCAAGGGCGAGATCGAGGTCGAGCGTCCGGTGATCGACCGCGGTGAGGCCTGGGACCAGGCCGTCGCCAAGGGCCGCTTCATCGCGGACTCCAAGGTGCACGGTGCCGCTCCGGCCGCCTACCGCGCCCTCGACATCATCGCCGCCGCCAAGAACGGCGACCTGCAGCAGGGTTACGACGCCGAGGACAAGGCCCTCGCCGACCTGATCATGGGTGGCGAACTGCGCGCCGGCATCTACGCGTTCAACCTGGTGCAGAAGCGCGGCAAGCGTCCCGCCGGTGCGCCGGACAAGAACCTGGCCCGGCCGGTCACCAAGGTCGGCGTCGTGGGCGCGGGCCTCATGGCCTCGCAGCTCGCCCTGCTCTTCCTGCGCCGTCTGGAGGTGCCGGTCGTGCTGACCGACATCGACCAGGAGCGCGTCGACAAGGGTGTGGGCTACGTCCACGCCGAGATCGAGAAGCTGCTCGGCAAGGGCCGTATCAACCAGGACAAGGCCAACCGCCTCAAGGCCCTGGTCACCGGTGTGCTGGACAAGGCCGAGGGCTTCTCCGACGCCGACTTCATCATCGAGGCCGTCTTCGAGGAGATCGGCGTCAAGCAGCAGGTGTTCGCGGAGGTCGAGGCGGTCGCCCCGGCGCACGCGATCCTCGCCACCAACACCTCCTCGCTGTCCGTCTCCGAGATGGCGTCGAAGCTGAAGAACCCCGAGCGGGTCGTCGGCTTCCACTTCTTCAACCCGGTCGCGATCCTCCCGCTCCTCGAGATCGTCCGCGGCGAGCAGACCGACGACGCCTCGCTGGCCACGGCCTTCGCCGTCGCCAAGAAGCTCAAGAAGACCGCGGTTCTGGTGAAGGACGCCCCGGCGTTCGTCGTGAACCGCATCCTCACCCGCTTCATGGGCGAGATCCAGAACGTCATCGACGAGGGCACCCCGGTCGAGGTCGCCGAGAAGGCCGTCGAGCCGCTCGGCCTGCCGATGTCCCCGCTGGTCCTGCTGGAGCTGGTCGGTCCCGCGATCGGTCTGCACGTCTCGGAGACTCTCAACCGGGCCTTCCCGGACCGCTTCACGGTCTCCCCGAACCTCGCGGCCGTCGTCAAGGCGGGCAAGCGCGGCTTCTACGTCTACGACAGCGGGAAGCCGGAGTTGGACCCGGAGGTCGCCGCGCTGCTCCAGCAGGGCGACTCCGTCCTGTCCGAGGAGCAGGTCCGCGAGCGTGTCCTGGACGCGGTGGCGCAGGAGATCGGCCTCATGCTCGACGAGGGTGTCGTCGCCGAGGCCCAGGACATCGACCTGTGCCTGATCACGGGCGCCGGCTGGCCCTTCCACCTGGGCGGCATCACGCCGTACCTGGACCGCGAGGGTGTCTCCGAGCGCGTGAACGGCAAGAAGTTCCTGGCTCCGGGTCTGGCGTCGGTCCCGGCGTAACACCGAAGGACAGGTGAAGAGGGCCTCCGCCGGCGGGCGGAGGCCCTTTCCCGTTCGGCCTCGGCCGCTGCCGGCCGCGCCTTCGACTCGGCGTTCTCCGCCTCCGGAGTCACGATGCGCCGGCGCGCGACGTACACAGCTCCATGACGGCGTCGTGGACCTCGGAGACGAACTGGGGCACGTGCAGGCTGCACGGCGGACCCTCTGGGGTGCCGCTGCGGCGGATGTTGAGGAAGATCAGCGTCGCCCAGGGGGCGTCGGCCGGCGTGTAGGCCTCCGCGACGGCGCCGCCCGCGGTGGACAGGCCGACCGACCACGCAGCACCGTGACGGACACCACAAGACATGCGCGACCTGGATGCATGGACCCGGAATTCTCACATGATATGCACACGGCATACACTCCCCGGGGGTTCGGACCACGGGGCCAACGCCCTGACGGACGTGCGGACACAAGGGACTCGCCCTCGGAAGATCCCGGCCGCTCCCGCGCGTCACATGATGTGGATCACTGCCGTACAACGCCCGGGACGGGTCGCTGCTCTTCCGAACGCCCGAGCTGCGCCGATGCCGCACGAGAAGACGAGGACACCGACCCACATGACGACCCCAGCCGCCGAGACGAGCAGATCGCACCACCGTCCCTCCGGGCCCGAACAGCCACACCGCAGGCGCCGTGCGCTGAGGTGGGCCCTGATCTCGCTGGCCGTGCTCGTGGTGGCCGGTGCCGGCACCGGCTTCTGGCTCTACAGCGACCTCGACAGCAACATCAAGGGCATCGACATCGACAAGGCGATCGGTGACAACCGGCCCCAGAAGCTGCCCACCTCGGGGCAGAACATCCTGATCCTGGGCTCCGACTCGCGCGCCGGCGCCAACGGGAAGCTGGTGGGCGACACGAGCGTGCTGGGGGCGCGCTCGGACACCGCGATGGTGATGCACATACCCGAGGGCCGCACGAAGGCCGTCGCCGTGAGCATCCCACGCGACACCCTCGTCACCCGGCCCCAGTGCACCACGGCGGACGGCTCCACGGTCGCCTCGGCGAAGCGCGTGATGTTCAACTCCGTCTACTCCCAGGTCGGTCCGGCCTGTGTGGTCAAGACCGTGGAGCAGATGTCCGGCGTACGCATGGACCACTACGTCGAGATCGACTTCGCCGGCTTCAAGGACCTGGTGGACGCGATCGGCGGCGTGACCGTCACCGTCGACCAGGACATCCACGACAGGTCCAGCGGCCTGAACATCACCAAGGGCACCCACAAGCTCGACGGCACCCAGTCGCTGCAGTTCGTGCGCACCCGGCACGGCATAGGCGACGGCAGCGACCTCGGCCGTATAGGCCTCCAACAGCAGTTCATGCTCGCCCTGTTGAGCGAGATCAAGAAACAGGACCTGCTGGGCAGCCCCACCAAGGCGTACAAGATCGCCGACACGCTGACGGCCGCCCTCACCACCGACTCGGGTCTCGCCTCGCTGACCAAGCTCGCGGAGTTCGGCCGCAGCCTGAACGGCGTCGACCCGTCGACCATGGAGACGATCATGCTCCCGGTCGCATACGACAAGATCGACCCGAACCGTGTCGTGGCCGCGCAGCCGCAGGCCTCCACGCTGTGGAAGGCGATCCGCAACGACACGACGATCCCGGAGTCGGCCAAGAAGTCCCCGGCCACGGGCGGGAGTTCCTGACCGGACCGCCGGGTGGGCGGAGGCCGACGCTCAGACCTCCCGCCAGGCCTCCAGCGCCAGCCCCGGCTCGTCCTTCCGCCGAGTGACGAGCAGTTGCCCGGTCAACGGGGACAAGGTCACGGCCACCACCCGCCCTTCCTCGTCGACCGCCAGTGACACTCCGGCGTCCACGGGGAGTTGCGGTCCTGACTCGGTCCACCAGGCGCCCGCCGACTCCTGTTCGGTGGGATACGCGGCGAAGGCCACTCGCCCACTCGACGACCGCTGGGCGAGCAACGTGCAGTCGTGGCCCTCGAGTTCACAGCGGATCGCACAGACCGGGCCGGGGCCGGCCGAGGCGAGGAGGGCGACGGGCTTGGCGCCGGGGCGCCAGGCGCACAGGTCGCCCGAGTCGTCGGTGTAGAAGAGGGTGGTGCTGTCGGGCGAGGTGGCCAGGGCGTACAGGGTGTCCGGGCGAGCCGGTGCCTCCATCGCCTCCTCCAGCGTCGGCTGCCCGCCGGGCTCCTCCTGGCGCCAGTGCAGGATGCCGCCGGCGACGGCCGCGTACACCTCCACCCGCCCCGACTCCCCGGTCACCGCCGCCAACTCCCCTTGTAGGTCACGCCCCTTGAGGTCCCGCCACGGCTCCCAGCCGCCCGTCTCCTTCTGCGCCACCATGCTCAGGCCGCCGCCCTTGTTGCGGACGAAGACATGGGCGCGCCCCTCGGCGTCGACCGCGACGGCGGGCGGCCCGGTGACCGACCCCTTCTTGTCGGGGTGCCCGATCGACGCCCAGTCGAGGGCCGCGAGCCGGGGCCGGAAGTGGGTGGAGTGCACCAGGCCGGCCTCGCCGGAGACGGTGGGCCGCCAGGAGACCAGATGGGCGTAGGAGTCGTCGCCCTGACCGACGGCGGGGACGGACCGGAGCTTCTGCTCCCCTCCGACCTTGCGGGCGGGCGTCCAGGGGCCGCCCGGTGTGCGTTCGGCCCTGCACAGGAGGGCGTCGTCCGTCGGCAGGTAGACACTGAGCCGGCCGTCTCGGCCGCGGAGGAGCCAGTCGCCGTTCACCAGTTCACTTTAATCGGGCCGGTGCACGGGCCGTGGATCGGGCCCCGCGTGGCCGTGTGCACGGCCGGACTCCGAGCGGGCAGGCTGTTCCCCGACATCCCTCTCCTGCCCGCAGCAGACTTCGGAAGGAACCGACCTCATGACCGACCAGCTCACCGTGAGCGTCCTCGGCACCGGCATCATGGGCGCCGCGATGGCCCGCAACCTCGCCCGCGCCGGCCACACCGTCCGCGCCTGGAACCGCACCCGCGCGAAGGCCGAGCCGCTGGCGGCCGACGGTGCGTACGTCGCCGACAGCCCCGCCGAGGCCGTGCAGGGCGCGGATGTCGTCCTCACCATCCTCTACGACGGCCCCGCCGCCCTGGACGTCATGCGCGAGGCCGCCCCCGCCCTGCGCTCCGGCGCCGCCTGGGTCCAGTCGACCACGGCCGGCATCGAGGCGATCGTCGACCTCGCGGCCTTCGCCTCCGAGCACGGCCTGGTCTTCTACGACGCCCCCGTGCTCGGCACACGGCAGCCGGCGGAGGCCGGACAGCTGACGGTCCTGGCGGCCGGGCCGGTCGGGGGGCGGGCGCTGGTGGAGCCGGTCTTCGAGGCGGTCGGCGCGCGCACGGTGTGGACCGGTGAGGACGGCGGCGCCGGGAGTGCGACACGGCTGAAGCTGGTCGCCAACAGCTGGGTGCTCGCCGCGACGGCCGCGACGGGTGAGGTGCTGGCCCTGTCCAAGGCGTTGTCCGTCGACCCACAGCACTTCTTCGACCTCATCGCCGGGGGCCCGCTCGACATGGGCTACCTGAAGGCCAAGTCCGCGCTCGTCCTCGAAGACCGGCTCTCCCCGGCCCAGTTCGCGGTGACCACGGCGGCGAAGGACGCGCGTCTCATCGTCGAGGCCGGCGCCCGGCACGGCGTACGCCTGGACGTGGCCGAGGCGAGCGCCGAGCGCATGGAACGGGCTGCGGCGCAGGGGCATGGGGACGAGGACATGGCGGCCGCTTACTTCGCGAGCTTCGAGGAGAAGTCGGGGGATTGAGCGGGCCGGCGGTCGCGGTGGCTGTGCGAACCTTGCCGCATGAGTGACAGCGAGCCCCTGCTGGTGATCGTCGACGCCGCGAATGTCGTCGGGTCGGTGCCCGACGGGTGGTGGCGGGATCGGCGGGGGGCCGCTGAGCGGCTGCGGGACCGGTTGGCTGCGGACGGGGTTCCGGGGCATGCCGGGCCTGTGGAGATCGTGCTGGTGGTGGAGGGGGCCGCTCGGGGGGTGGAGACGGTGCCGGGGGTGCGGGTGGAGTCGGCGCCGGGGAGTGGGGACGACCGGATGGTGGAGTTGGTGGCGGGGGCCGGGGAGCGGGCCGTGCTGGTGGTTACGGCGGATCGGGAACTTCGGCGGAGGGTGCGGGAGTTGGGGGCGTCGGTGGCGGGCCCTCGGACCGTCCGGCCATAGAGGCGTTCGGCGTTGGGGCTGAGGCCGGGGCGTCTCGCTCGCCCGCGTCGGCGGGGTGCCGCTCTCGTTGGGTCGGGAGCCACCCCGGCGGACTGCCCGCAGCGCCGGCGGCGTTGCCTCAGAGCCTCGCCCCGTTCTCCTCCCTGCCCCCGCTCCGCGCCAGACGGCTGTGTGTGCGGCCGTACAGGAAGTACACCGCGAAGCCGATCACCATCCAGATGGCGAAGCGGAGCCAGGTTTCGGCCGGGAGGTTGAGCATCAGCCAGAGGGAGGCCAGCACCGACAGGATCGGCAGGGCCGGGACCAGCGGGGCGCGGAAGGAGCGCTCCAGGTCGGGGCGGGTGCGGCGGAGGATGATGACGCTGATCGCGACCACGATGAAGGCGAAGAGCGTGCCGATGTTCACCAGTTCGGCGAGTTCGCTGAGGCTGGTGAAGCCGGCGACGATCGCGATGACGACGCCGAGGAGGATGGTCGGGCGGTACGGGGTGCGGAAGCGCGGGTGGGTGTGGGAGAAGAAGCGGGGCAGGAGGCCGTCCCGGCTCATCGCGAAGAACACCCGGGACTGGCCCAGCAGCAGGATCATGCAGACCGTGGTCAGGCCCACCGCCGCGCCGAAGCTGATCAGGCCCGCGAACCAGGGGTGCCCCGTCGCCTTGAAGGCGTCGGCGAGCGGCGCGTCCACCGACAGCCTGCTGTACTTCTGCATGCCGGTCACCACGATGGACACGGCGACGTACAGCGCCGTGCAGATGATCAGCGAGCCGATGATGCCGCGCGGCACGTCCCGCTGTGGATTGCGGGTCTCCTCGGCGGCCGTGGCGACGACGTCGAAGCCGATGAAGGCGAAGAAGACGACGGACGCGGCGGTGAAGATGCCCATGACGCCGAAGTTGGAGGGCGCCCAGCCGAACATCAGCTGGATCAGCGGGGCCTTGAGGTCGCCGCCGGCCGGGACGGGCTGCTCCTTGGGGATGAACGGGTCGTAGTTGCCGCTCTTGATGAAGAAGGCGCCCGCGATGATGACGACGAGGACGACGGCCACCTTGATGGCGACGACGACCGTGGTGACCCGCGCGGAGAGCTTCATGCCGACGACGAGGATGGCCGTGAGCAGCAGGACGAGGGCGGCGGCGAGGATGTCGAAGCCGAAGCCGTGGGCGCCGTCGCGGCCACTGAGCGCCTCGGGCAGCTGCCAGCCCGCGTTGTCGAGCAGCGAGTGGATGTATCCGGACCAGCCGACGGCCACCACCGCCGTGCCGAGGGCCAGTTCGAGGACCAGGTCCCAGCCGATGATCCAGGCGGGGAACTCGCCGAGGGAGGCGTACGAGAAGGTGTACGCGGAGCCCGCGACCGGGACCGTGGAGGCGAACTCGGCGTAGCAGAGGGCGGCGAGCGCGCAGACGACCCCGGCGACGACGAAGGAGAGCGAGACCGCGGGGCCCGCGGTGTTCTTGGCGGCCGTGCCGGTGAGCACGAAGATGCCGGTGCCGATGATGACGCCGACGCCGAACACCGTCAGATCGAGGGCCGACAGTGACTTCCTGAGCGCGTGTTCCGGTTCCTCGGTGTCCTGGATGGACTGCTCGATGTTCTTCGTCCTGAAGAGCGTGCTGCTCACGTGCCTACCTCCCACGTTTGTCGTCCTCGACATGATCGAGAGGGCCGGGGATGCGTATGCCCCGGCACAGGCAGGTTCACGCAGACGGGTCGGTTCCGCCACCTGTTGGAGTGGTGAAACCGACCCGTCGGGGCACTGTGCTAGTCGCGCGCGGGCTCCACCGAGTCGACGTCGGCCGCCGTGCGGTCGGTGGGGAGGCCGTCCAGCTTGGAGACCAGCCCCGTGACCTGGCGGGCGATGTCGGGGGTGGTGAGCCCGATCTCCGCCATGACCTCGGCGCGGGAGGCGTGGTCGAGGAAGCGCGGCGGGATGCCGAAGTCACGCAGCGGTACGTCGACGCCCGCGTCCCGCAGGGCCTGCGCGACCGCCGAGCCGACGCCGCCGACACGGGAGTTGTCCTCGACGGTGACGACCACGCGGTGCCGCTCGGCGAGGGGCGCCATGGCCTCGTCCACCGGCTTGACCCAGCGCGGGTCGACGACGGTGGTGGAGATGCCCTGCTTGTCGAGGAGGGCGGCGATCTCCAGGCACATGGGGGCGAGGGCGCCCACGGAGACGAGGAGCACGTCCGGGGTGTCGGTCCCCGGCTCGCGCAGGACGTCCATCCCGCCCACACGACCGACGGCCGGTACGGCGGGACCGACGGCGCCCTTCGAGAAGCGGACGACGGTCGGCGCGTCCTTCACCTGGACGGCCTCACGCAGCTGCGCCCGCACCTGGTCGGCGTCGCGCGGCGCGGCGAGCCGCAGCCCCGGCACGACCTGGAGGATCGACATGTCCCACATGCCGTTGTGGGAGGCGCCGTCGGTGCCGGTGACGCCGGCCCGGTCGAGCACGAACGTCACGCCGCACTTGTGCAGCGCCACGTCCATCAGGACCTGGTCGAAGGCGCGGTTGAGGAAGGTGGCGTAGACGGCGAAGACGGGGTGCAGGCCGCCGGTGGCCAGGCCCGCGGCGCTCACGGCTCCGTGCTGCTCCGCGATCCCGACGTCGTAGATCCGGTCCGGGAAGGTGTCCGCGAACTTCTTCAGACCGACCGGCTGCAGCATCGCCGCCGTGATCGCGACGATGTCCCGCCGCTCCTTGCCGAGTTCGACCATCTCGTCGCCGAAGACGGAGGTCCAGTCGGCGCCGGAGGCCTTGACCGGCAGGCCGGTGTCGGGGTGGATGGGACCGATGCCGTGGAAGCGGTCTGCCTCGTCCTGGAGGGCGGGCTGGTAGCCGCGGCCCTTCTCGGTGAGGCAGTGGACGATGACCGGGCCGCCGAAGCGCTTGGCGCGGGCGAGCGCCGACTCCAGCGCCTCGATGTCGTGGCCGTCGATGGGACCGACGTACTTCAACCCCAGGTCCTCGAACATGCCCTGCGGCGCGATGAAGTCCTTGAGGCCCTTCTTGGCCCCGTGGAGGGTCTCGTAGAGCGGCTTGCCGACGACGGGCGTGCGCTCCAGCAGGTCCTTGCCACGGGCCAGGAAACGCTCGTACCCGTCCGTCGTACGGAGCGTGGCGAGGTGGTTGGCGAGGCCGCCGATGGTCGGGGCGTACGACCGCTCGTTGTCGTTGACGACGATGACCAGCGCCCGGTCCTTGGCGTCGGCGATGTTGTTCAGCGCCTCCCACGCCATACCGCCGGTCAGCGCACCGTCACCGATCACGGCGACCACATGGTCGTCGCGTTCGAGGATCTGGTTGGCCTTCGCGAGCCCGTCGGCCCAGCCCAGGACCGTGGACGCGTGGCTGTTCTCGATGACGTCGTGCTCGGACTCGGCCTGCGAGGGGTAGCCGGACAGACCGCCCTTCATCTTCAGCCTGCTGAAGTCCTGACGGCCGGTGAGCAGCTTGTGCACATAGGACTGGTGACCGGTGTCCCAGAGGACCTTGTCCTTCGGCGAGTCGAACACCCGGTGCAGCGCGATGGTCAGCTCGACTACACCGAGGTTCGGGCCCAGGTGGCCGCCGGTCTTGGAGACGGCGTCGACGAGGAAGGTCCGGATCTCCTCTGCCAGCTGGTCCAGCTGCTCCAGGCTGAGCCGGTCCAGATCGCGCGGTCCCCTGATACGGGTCAGCAGCGGCACCCGTGCCTCCTTGCAGTAAAAGCTGATCGAGCTGTTGCCGGGCTTGTCGAGTCTAATGTTCCGCCTCTGCGGACGGCGCCCGGGCACTGCGTCGTACATCACGCGATCGGCTCTACCCAAGATCGGCTGTGCCTACGACACGAAAGTGCCCGGCACCGTTGCGGTGCCGGGCAACTGCACGCCCCCAAGGGGTGCGGGGCTGTGTCGATATGCGGCTCCGCCGCGTGGGCGCGACCAGCCACAACGGACCGTCGGCCGCGAGCTCACCGCACCCCCACGGCGCTCTCGCGTTACGCGCGCCCCGCGGCCTTCTGGCTCTTGCGCGAGACGGAGTCGATGACCACCGCACCCAGCAGAACCGCACCGGTGATCATGTACTGGATCGACGTGTTCATGTTGAGCAGGTCGAGTCCGGTCTGGATCGACTGGATGACCAGCATGCCCAGCAGCGCGGACCACACGGATCCCCGCCCACCGAACAGCGACGTACCACCGATGACCGCGGCCGCGATGGCGAGCATCAGCGTGTTGCCGCCACCGGCGTTCAGCGTGGCGCTCGCCGTCTGACCGGCGAAGAACATACCGCCGACCGCCGCGAAGCCACCGGAGATGGCGAACACGGTGATACGGACCATCGGCACGTTGATACCGGCACGGCGGGCCGCCTCGATGCCGCCGCCGACCGCGAAGACCTTGCGGCCGTAGGTGGTGCGACGCAGTACGAAGTCGACGATCACCAGCGCCGCGAGGAAGATCACCAGGGCGTTGGAGACACCGGAGGCGTTGTTGAGCACGGCCGCGGCGGCGAAGGACGCCACGCCGAGCGCGACGACCCGCAGCAGGATCTCGCTGGTGGGCCGGAACGGCACTCCGGCCGCCTTGCGGCGGCGCTGCTCCATGAACGAGCCCAGGAGCAGGGACAGCACACCGAGGCCGGCCAGCAGGTAGGCGCCGATGATGGCCTGGTCCATGAAGAAGGAGTTCTGGCCGAGCAGGTGCACCGGGCCGGAGTCGGACGGGATGTTGATGGTGCCGCTGGAGCCCAGCAGCCACAGCATCAGACCGTTCCAGCCGAGGAAGCCGGCCAGGGTGACGACGAACGCCGGTACGCCGATCTTCGCGAAGAACCAGCCCTGCAGTGCACCGATGCCGATGCCGATCAGGATGGCCAGGACCAGGCTCAGCCAGGCGTTCATCCCGTGGGTGACCACGAACACGGCGAACAGCGTCGAGGCCAGGCCGCTGACCGAGCCGACGGACAGGTCGATCTCACCGAGCAGCAGCACGAACACGAGGCCGATGGCGAGCATGCCGGTGGCCGACATGAAGTAGCTGATGTTGGACAGGTTGTCGGCGCTGAGGAAGCGGTCGTTCTTCAGCTGGAAGATCGTCCAGATGACGATCAGGCCGATGACGACCGGCAGCGAGCCCAGCTCGCCGCCCTTCACCTTCCGCTTGAATTCGGTGAGGTAGCCCTTCAGGCCCTCTTCACGGACCAGCAGGCGCGGGTCGACGACGGTGACAGGCGCGGCCGTGGGGTCGTCGGAGGGAGCCACGGTGTTCTGGTGTTCCAGCCCCGGCTCTTCTTTGCTCACGGTGTTGGACGTGTCGCTCATTTTGCCGCCTCCGTGCTGCGACGCCCCGCACGACGGGTCACGGCGTTGTCCGTGGCACCGGTGATCGCGGCGATGATCTCTTCGTGGCTGGTGCTCTTCACCGGGAAGGAACCGTTGTTCTTGCCCAGGCGCAGCACGGCGACGGTGTCCGCCACCGCCTTCACATCGGCCATGTTGTGGCTGATGAGGATGACGGCGAGGTTCCGCTCGCGCAGCCGCTCGACCAGGTCGAGGACCTGCGCGGTCTGCTCGACGCCGAGGGCGGCGGTGGGCTCGTCCAGGATGACCAGCTTGGGGTCGCCGATCAGGGCACGGGCGATGGCGACGACCTGGCGCTGGCCACCGGAGAGGCTCGCGATCGGGATGCGCACGCTCGGGATGCGGATGGAGAGCGTGCTCAGCAGGTCGCGGGCCTGCTTCTCCATCGACACCTCGTCGATGACGCCTCGGCGCAGCAGCTCGCGGCCGAGGAAGAGGTTGCCGACCACGTCGAGGTTGTCGCACAGGGCGAGGTCCTGGTAGACCGTCGCGACGCCGAGTCCCTGGGCGTCGTGCGGCTTGTTGATGCTGACCGGGTTGCCGCTCCATTCGATGACGCCCTCATCGATGGGGTGGACACCGGCGATCGTCTTGACCAGGGTCGACTTCCCTGCGCCGTTGTCGCCGACCAGGGCGACGACTTCTCCGGCGTGGACCTCCAGTTCGACATCGGTGAGGGCCTGGACCGCACCGAATCGTTTGGAGACTCCGCGCAACGCCAGCACGGGCGTAGCGGACACGTGAACCATCTCCTTCGCCGCCTGACCGGCGGGGATGCCGCGCTCGGGGTACTGCGCGGAGCGACGTGCGAGAACGCACGAGGTTTACAAGATGAACATGCGCGAATCCGCTGCCTTTGGCAACGGTTCCGTCCGACGCCCGCCCCGGCAGCGGGGTATGAAGGCCGGGGCGGGCGTCGGACAGGTTCGCGGGGGCCGCCGTGGGGCGGCCCTTGCTTCAGCAGCGGCGGCTCGGGAGTGGGCCCGCTCGGGTGAGCGCGCCCACTCGGGAGTGCTACTGGAGGCCGGCCGCCTTGCAGGCCGACGCGTACTGGGTGGTGCAGATCTGGGCGACGGTGTAGAGCCCGTCCTTCACCACGGTGTCCTTGATGTTGGCCTTGGTGACCGACACCGGGGTCAGCAGCTGCGAGGGCACCTTGTCGCCGGAGCCGCTGGTCTGGGTGGTGGTCGCCAGGGACGAGATGCTCTTGCCCTGGAGCAGGTCGACGGCGAGCGTGGCGGCCGCCTCGGCCTCCGGCTTGAAGGCCTTGTAGACGGTGGCGGACTGGGTGCCCGCGACGATCCGCTGGATGCCCGCGAGCTCGGCGTCCTGCCCCGTCAGCGGGATGCCCGCGATGCCGGCGCCCTTCAGCGTGGTGGCGATACCACCGGCCATGCCGTCGTTGGCGGAGTAGACGCCCGCGATCTTCTTGGCACCGATCTGGGTGATGGCCGCGGACATCTTCTGGGCGGCGATGGTGTCCTTCCAGAGGCCGGACTGCTCGTAGGCGATGTTGACCTTGCCGTCGAGGACGCTGTGGGCGCCCTTCTTGAACTGCGCGGCGTTCGGGTCGGCGTCGTCACCGTTGATCATGACGACCTTCGACGACTTGGTGGCCTTGGAGCCGAGCGCGTTCAGCAGCGCCTGGCCCTGCAGCTCGCCGACCTTGACGTTGTCGAAGGAGACGTACGCGGAGACCGGGCCCTGGGCGAGGCGGTCGTAGGCGACGACCTTGATGCCCTTGTTGACGGCCTGCTGGATGGAGGACTTGATCGCGGCCGAGTCCTGGGCGCTGATGACGATCACCTTGACACCCTTGGTGATCATCGTGCTGACCTGCTGGGCCTGCGTGGTCGCGTTCGCGTTGGCGTTGGCGTACTGCACGTCACAGCCGGAGCACAGCTGCTTGACCTTCGCCTCGAAGTACGGCTTGTCGAACTTCTCGTAGCGCGTGGTCACACTGTCGGGGAGCAGCAGACCGATGGAGCCGGTCTTCGAGCCACTGCTGCTGGAAGAGCTGTTGTCCGAGCTCTTCTTGTCGCCGGCCTTGCCACAGGCGGCCAGCGTGACGGCCATCGAAGCCGCCACGGTACCGACGACGACTCTACGCATCGTTGCGTTCATTTGGGGGTGCCTCCCTGACTGGGCCGCAACGCTGCGGCCGAGGTGGCTGGAAGTCAACTCGGCCACACGTGCGACGTCAAGAAGTAAATACTTAACGAGATGGCAACGGCGTCATGCGTTCTCTAAGTGAAGGCAGGTGTCGCAGTCGACAAGGAGCCGTCCAAAAGGGTCGAATCACCCATCTCGCTCAGCGCGAGAGCGAGCGCTCCGAGCACCTCCGCACGGCCCCCAAGTGCCCCCGGGAGAACGGTCAATTGACGCGCCGCGCTGGGGATCGCGTAGCGGCCGACGGACTCTCTGATAGGCCCGAGCACCAGCTCACCGGCCTCGGCGAGATCACCGCCGAGGACCACGCGGCTCGGGTTCAGCAGGTTGCACAGATTGGCGACTCCTGAACCGATGTGTCGGCCGACGTCGGCGATCACCCGACGACAGCCCGGGTCTCCGTCCCTGGCCAGCCGCACGACGCCTTCCATCGTCAGGTCGGTGCCGTGACTGGACTGGAGGAGCGGGAGCACATAGCGCGCGGCCGCGAAGGTCTCCAGGCAGCCCCGGTTTCCGCAGCGGCAGACAGGACCGGATTCATCAAGAGTAATATGTCCGATTTCTCCCGCTGTACCACCCGGGCCGCGATAGATCTTCCCGTTGATCACCAGACCGGCGCCGACACCGCTGGCGACCTTGATGTAAGCAAGATCACGGACGCCTCTGCCGCTGCCCCACACCAGCTCACCGAGGGCGCCGAGGTTGGCGTCGTTGTCCACGTGCACCGGCACGCCGAGCCGCCCCCGCAGCTCCTCGGCGGGCTTGGTGCCGATCCAGCCGGGCAGGATCGCGGACGAGCCGAGGGTGCCGGACTCGAGGTCGATCGGGCCGGGCACACCGAGGCCGATGCCGGCGATCTTCGATCTGTCGACGCCCGTTGCGCTGATCAGGCGATTGACCAGCTCTTCCGCCCGGTCGAAGCCCTGTGCCGCGGAGGCGTCCACGTCCAGCGGCTCGGACTCCTCGGCCAGCACCTGGTGGGCCAGGTTCCCGACCGCGACCCGCAGATGCGTGTGCCCGAAGTCGACGCCGATGACGATGCCGGCGTCCCCGCTCAGGGAGACGCTGCGGGCCCTGCGGCCGCCCGCCGACGTGGGCGTGACCTCGACGGTTCCGCCGTCCTTGAGCTCGCGGACGATGTTGGAGACCGTGGCGGCGGACAGCCCCGTGGTCCTCGCGATCTCCGCCTGCGTGAGTGACCCGGCCAGCCGGACGGCCCGTACGACCCGCTCCAGGTTGGCTCTGTGCAGTGACGACTGCGACCCCGGAGTCTCCACGACGACCTCCTGCGCGCGGGACCGCTTCGATGAGGCCCCGTCTATGTCCAACTAGTGAACTCTAAGCTGAGCCGTTCGGGTTGCCTCCCGTCAAGAGGTTGAACCAGATCCAGGTCTCTGTACACCCCGCGCGCAGGCTCGCGCGCCGTCCCCGGGTCTCCGGGAACGGCGCGCGAGCCGGTCGTACGGTCGTTACTTGAGCGCCCCCGCGGTGAGCCCCTGGACCACCTGCCTCTGGAAGACGATGTACGCCGCCAGCACGGGCAGCATCGCCATCACCAGGCCGGCGAAGAGGCCGGACCAGTCGCCCTTGTAGCCCTGGCTGGCCGCGAGCTGCACCAGGCCCTGGGTGAGGACCCGCTTGTCCGGGTCGGTGTTGAGCACGGTGGGCAGCATGTACTGGTTCCACTGCCCCAGGAAGTTGAAGATCCCCACGCTGATCAGGCCGGGCTTGGCCATCGGCAGCATGATCTGGAAGAAGGTCCGGGTGTGCGAGGCCCCGTCGACGAAGGCCGCCTCCGCCACCGATGTCGGCAGCGTGCGGAAGAACGCGGTGAGGAAGAACACCGTGAACGGCAGCGAGTAGGCGATGTAGACCAGGATCAGCCCGTGGATGGTGTTCAGCAGGCCCATGTTGTTCACGACGTAGAACAACGGGACCAGCGCCAGCATGATCGGGAAGCTCATGCCGCCGATGAACAGGAAGTAGATGAAACGGTTGCCCGGGAAGTCGAAGCGGGCCAGGACATAGGCCGCCATCGAGCCGAGCACCAGGGTGCCGATGAGCGAACCGCCCACCACCAGAATGGTGTTGAGGAAGTAGTCGCTCATGTTGGCGTCGGTCCAGGCCCGCGCCCAGTTGTCGAAGTGCAGCTTGTCCGGCAGCGCCCAGGGTGAGCTGAAGATGGCGCTGTCGTCCTTGAAGGACGTCATCACCGCCCACAGCAGCGGCATGACGACCATGAACGCCCAGAGGATGAGCATCCCGTGGGAGAAGACGTTGAGGACGCGGCCCTCCTTCTTCTCCTTCCTGGGCGTGGCGGCCACGGGGTCGACCTTGGTCACGGGGGCGCCGGACTCGGCCGGTACGGGGGCGGAGGTCTCGGTCGTCTTCATCTGTTCAGTACTCCAGCCGCTCGCGCCGGCCCAGCCGCATCACGATCGCCGCGAAGAGCAGCGTGACGACGAGGAGGGCGACGCCGATGGTGGTCGCGTAGGCGGCCTGTCCGTCCCGGAACGCCTTCTGGTACACGTACAGGACCATGACGGTGGTCGAGTAGTCGGGGCCGCCCGGTCCGGTCGTCATGATCTGCACGACCGCGAACGACTCGGCGCCCAGGGCGAGGATGCCCATGTACACCCAGCCGGACTGCACGGTGTCCCACAGCAGCGGCAGGGTGATCCGGAAGAACGTGGTCGCGCGGTTCGCCCCGTCGAGCAGCGCGGCCTCGTACAGGTCCGCCGGGATGGAGGCCATGCCGGCGGAGAACAGGACCACGAAGAAGCCGACCGTGGACCAGACGAGCACCGCCATCACGCACCACAGGGCGAGACTCGGATCACCGAGCCACAGCGGCTGGATGCTGCCCAGTCCGATGCCGCGCAGCAGGGAGTTGATCGCGCCGCTGTCCGGGTTGTACGCGAACGCGAACAGCAGGGCGACGATCGCGATCGAGAGGACCTGTGGGAAGAAATAGACGATCTTGTAGAAGGAGGAGCCCCGGACTCCGGAGACGACCGGGCCGCCCCTCCTTCTGCGTCCTCCCACATTGATCATGAAGGAGAAGAAAAGCGCCAGACTGATCGTCACCAGCGGCAGCACGAGCGCGAAAAGAAGGCTGTGCTCCAGCGACTTCCAGAAGATCTCGTCGTGGAACATCCTCTTGTAGTTGTCGAAGCCCACCATCTTGAATTCGGGACTCAGGCCGGTCCAGTCCGTGAACGAGTAGTAGATGGACTGGATGAACGGCCAGACCACGAAGAGCGCGTACAGTCCCAGAGGCAGGGCCAGAAACCCCACGATGAACCGGTACTTGCCGTGCTGCATGCCTTCTCCGGTCCGTTTACTGGTGCTTGTAGTGCTTGATCGACGTGTCCTTGGCGGCCGCGTCGGCGAAGCCCTGGATCTTCTTCATGGCCTCCGCCGGGGTGAGCCGGCCGGCCATCATCTCGCCGAGGCCCGCCACACCAATCTGCTCCTTCTGCAGCTGTACGTACCAGTCCTGGAGGCGCGGGTTCAGGACGTTGTCGCCGGCCAGTTTCAGCGCCGCCACACCGGACGTGAGGCCCGGTGTGAGGGTGATGCCACTGGTGCCGCCGTTGAACGCGGTCAGCGACTTCACCTTGGCCGTGAAGTTCTTCGAGGACGCCTCGCTGAGCATGATGCGCAGCTGCTCCATGCCGCCCTCGGGGTTCTTCGCCTTGGCCGGCACGATGAACGGCTCACCGCCGGAGGCCCAGATGGTGCCGAAGGGCATCTTGTCGGAGCTGTCGATGCCGGTGGGTGCGGAGACGGCGAGGTTGAAGTCGGACGGGATGACGTTCGCCGACTCGTTCTCCACCCAGGAGCCGTTCGGGATGAACAGCGCCTTGCCCTTGGCCCACGCGGTCTGGGACTGGATGTGGTCGAGGCCGGGGGTGCCCTTGAGGATGTAGCCCTTCTTGTAGAGCTCGTAGTAGGCCTCGAAACAGGCCTTGACGGCCGGGTTCTTCCAGGCGTTCGGCTCCAGGTTGTCGATCGCGTCGAGGACCTCGCGACCGCCGACCTTGCCGATCATCGGGTAGAGCGAGAAGGGGATGTAGTACGGGTACTTGCCCGCGTACGTCCAGCCCGCCATGCCCTTCTTCTTGGCCTTCTCGCACACGGCGAGCATCTCGTCCCAGGTCTTCGGGTACTCCGCGTCCAGCGAGTCCAGGGCCTTCTGGGAGTACCAGACGCCGTAGACCGTGTACGCGTAGTACATGATCCAGACCGGGTTGCCGTCGAACTGACCCATCTCGACGATGCCCGGGCGGAGCGTGTCGCGGACCTTCTTGCTCGGGTCGTCGTAGGACGCGGCGTCGAGGAGCGGGGTGAGGTCGGCGAGCTGGTTCTTGCCGACCAGGACGCCCATGTCCATCTGCTCGGCGCCGGAGTTGTCGATCAGGTCCGGCGGGGTGCCCTGGTTGAAGCGGGGCTGGAGCGTGGACTGGATCTTCTGGGTGGCGGAGAACTTGACCTTCGCCTTCGGGAAGTTCTTCTCGTAGATCTTCACGGCGTCCTGGGCGTACTCCTTGCCGAAGCCGCCGTCGAAGAGGACGAACTCCATCTGCGCGGTGTCGTTGACGCCCAGCGGGTTCTTGGCGGTCTTCTTGCCCGCCTTGGCCTTGCTCCCGTTGTCGCCGCCACCGCTGCTGGCACACGCGGACAGGAAGCTCATCGTGGGTACGGAGATCAGTCCGAGCGCGGCCGACCGCTTGATCAGATCGCGGCGGCCGACACCCGCGGTGTTGTCGTTCTCGTGCTCGGCGGAAGTGGATCCCATGCTCAAGTCCTCGCCTTCTCCAGGACTCAGGCGGTGAACCGGATCCTCCCGGGCACCGCGGTCAGGTCAAGCAGGGTCGTGCAGGAAGTGCGGATCTTGCCGTACGAATCATGACGTGCGGATGTTGTGAATCGCCGACAGGTATAGTCCACTTCCCGCCAACGGAGCAAGATCGAATGCAAGGTTGGCCATTGGTCTTTTCCGAGTTGAGACCTCGCGGAAATATGAGCGCCCTGTGCACCGCTTGCCGGAAAAATCCAAGACATAGGCCCCGAATGCCGCACCAACGCCCTTGACATCACTGGCCACTTGGCCCACTACTGGTCTCTGCGCATCGCGTTGACAACGTTGTCCCATTGAGCGCAGGGAGGGTGCTGGTCTATGCGTTCCAGAACTCGGCACAGATGGGGTACGGCGGTCGTGGCCACGGCCGCCTTTGCTTTGGCAGCGACCTCGCAGGGAGCGGCGGTCGCCCTCCCCGACAGGCCTGCCGAGGCCGACGGGTCGTTCGTATCCTCGTTCGAGGCGGGTGATCCGGCACCGGACTGGACCGACACGGTCGACACCGCACCTGACGGCAGCAAACGGGCCTCGGGCGTCGACGGCGGCTACAGCAGCGGCATCCCCGGCAACGTCAACGACCATGTCACGGACATCCGCGCCAGCGCCGAGAACACCGACGGCGGCGAGGTGAAGGAGAACCTCGCCGACGGCGAGGCGGCCACCAAGTGGCTGACGTTCAACCCGACCGGTTGGGTCGAGTACGACCTCGACAAGCCCGCGAAGATCGTGACGTACGCGCTCACCTCGGCCAACGACGAGGCCGAGCGCGACCCGCGGGACTGGACCCTCCAGGGCTCCACCGACGGCAAGGGCTGGAAGACCCTCGACACCCGCTCCGGCGAGTCGTTCTCGGAGCGGTTCCAGACGAAGTCGTACGACCTCGCCGAGCCGGCCGAGTACGAGCACTTCCGGCTCGACATCTCCCAGAACCACGGCGCCGACATCCTCCAGCTCGCCGACCTGCAGCTCTCCACGGGCGGCAGTGGTGGTCCGGCCCCCGAGGACATGCTCTCGCTGGTCGACCACGGGCCGAGCGGTTCGCCGACGGCCAAGGCGGCGGCCGGGTTCACCGGAAAGAGGGCGCTGCGTTACGCCGGTCGGCACACGGCCGACGGGCGGGCGTACTCGTACAACAAGGTCTTCGACGTGAATGTGGCCGTCGGCCGTGACACTCAGCTGTCGTACCGGATCTATCCGCAGATGGCGGACGGCGACCGGGACTACGACGCGACGAACGTCTCGGTGGACCTGGCCTTCACGGACGGCACCTATCTGAGCGACCTCGGCGCGACCGACCAGCACGGCTTCGCGCTCTCCCCGGCGGGACAGGGCGCCGCCAAGGGCCTCTACGTCAACCAGTGGAACAACGTGGTCTCGCGGATCGGGTCCGTCGCGGCGGGCAGGACCGTCGACCGGATCCTGGTGGGGTACGACTCCCCGAAGGGCCCGGCGAGGTTCCGCGGCTGGCTGGACGACATCGCGCTGAAGCGGGCCGCGCCGGAGAAGCCCAAGGCGCACCTCTCCGACTACGCGCTGACCACCCGCGGCACCAACTCCAGCGGCGGCTTCTCGCGCGGCAACAACTTCCCCGCGACGGCCGTGCCGCACGGCTTCAACTTCTGGACACCGGTGACGAATGCGTCCTCGCTGAGCTGGCTGTACGACTACGCGCGCGCCAACAACGACGACAACCTGCCGACGATCCAGGCGTTCAGCGCGAGCCATGAGCCGAGTCCGTGGATGGGCGACCGGCAGACGTTCCAGGTGATGCCGTCGGCCGCGTCCGGAACGCCGGACACCGGGCGGGAGGCGCGGGAGCTGGCGTTCCGGCACGAGAACGAGACCGCGCGGCCGTACTACTACGGCGTCCGTTTCGAGAACGGTCTCAAGGCCGAGATGGCCCCGACCGACCACGCGGCGGAGCTGCGTTTCACCTACCCCGGCGACGACGCGAGCGTCCTCTTCGACAACGTGACGGAGCAGGCGGGGCTCACGCTCGACAAGGACAACGGGATCGTCACCGGCTACTCGGACGTCAAGTCCGGGCTGTCGGCGGGCGCGACGCGGCTCTTCGTCTACGGCGTCTTCGACAAGCCCGTGACGGACGGCTCGTCGAGCGGGGTCAAGGGCTATCTGCGGTTCGACGCGGGCGACGACCACACGGTCACCCTCCGCCTCGCCACCTCGCTCATCGGCATCGACCAGGCCAAGGACAACCTGCGCCAGGAGATCCCGGACGGCACGTCCTTCGACACGGTGAAGCGCGACGCCCGGCGCACCTGGGACAAGCTGCTCGGCAAGGTCGAGGTGGAGGGCGCGACGCCGGACCAGCTGACCACCCTGTACTCCAGCATGTACCGGCTGTACCTGTACCCCAACTCCGGCTTCGAGAAGGTGGGTTCGACGTACCAGTACGCCTCTCCCTTCTCACCGATGCCCGGGCCGGACACCCCGACCCACACCGGTGCGAAGATCGTGGACGGCAAGGTGTACGTCAACAACGGCTTCTGGGACACCTATCGGACCACGTGGCCGGCGTACTCGCTCCTGACACCCGGTCAGGCGGGCGAGATGGTCGACGGGTTCGTGCAGCAGTACAAGGACGGCGGCTGGACCTCACGCTGGTCGTCGCCCGGTTACGCGGACCTGATGACCGGCACGTCGTCGGACGTGGCCTTCGCGGACGCGTACGTCAAGGGCGTCAGGTTCGACGCGAAGGCGGCGTACGACGCGGCCGTGAAGAACGCGACCGTCGTGCCGCCGATGTCGGGCGTGGGCCGCAAGGGCATGGCCACCTCGCCGTTCCTCGGCTACACCACCACCTCCACGAACCAGGGCTTCTCCTGGGCGATGGACGGCTACATCAACGACTACGGCATCGCGCGGATGGGCCAGGCGCTGTACAGGAAGACGGGTGAGGAGCGCTACAAGGAGGAGTCCGAGTACTTCCTCAACCGCGCCCAGGACTACGTCCAGCTCTTCGACAAACAGGCCGACTTCTTCCAGGGCAAGGACGACAAGGGCGACTGGCGGCTGGACTCCTCGACGTACGACCCGCGGGTCTGGGGGTACGACTACACGGAGAGCAACGGCTGGGGCTACGCCTTCACGGTCCCGCAGGACACCCGGGGCCTGGCCAACGAGTACGGCGGGCAGGCCGCCCTGGCCAAGAAGCTCGACCGGTTCTTCACGACCCCGGAGACGGCCGACCCGCAGTTCATCGGCTCGTACCCAGGCGTCATCCACGAGATGACCGAGGCCCGCGACACCCGGATGGGCATGCTCGGGCAGTCCAACCAGCCCGCGCACCACATCCCGTACCTGTACGACGCGGCCGGACAGCCCTGGAAGACACAGGCCGCGGTCCGTGAGATCCTCTCCCGGCTCTACATCGGCAGCGAGATCGGGCAGGGCTACCACGGCGACGAGGACAACGGCGAGCAGTCGGGCTGGTACCTGTTCTCGGCGCTCGGCTTCTACCCGCTGGTGATGGGCAGCGGCGAGTACACCGTCGGCTCCCCGCTGTTCAAGAAGGCGACGGTGCATCTGGAGAACGGCCAGGACCTGGTCGTCAAGGCACCGAAGAACAGCGCGACCAACGTGTACGTGCAGGGGCTGAAGGTCAACGGCCGTACGTGGACGTCGACTTCGCTCCCCCACTCGCTGCTCTCCAAGGGCGGCGTCCTGGAGTTCGACATGGGTCCGAAGCCCTCCTCGTGGGGCACGGGCAGGAACGACGCCCCGGTCTCCATCACCCAGGACGACAAGGTGCCGACGCCACGTGCGGACGTGCTGAAGGGTGACGGGCCGCTGTTCGACAACACGTCGGCGACGGACGCGACCGTGACGAGCGTGGACCTGCCGGTCTCCGGGCCGGTCAAGGGCCTCCAGTACACGCTCACTTCGTCCACCGACCACACCAGGGCACCGACCGGCTGGACCCTCCAGGGCTCGGACGACGGCGGGACCACGTGGAAGACGCTGGACCAGCGGTCCGGGGAGTCGTTCCCGTGGGACCGGCAGACACGGGCGTTCACCGTGGGGTCTCCGGGTACGTACGGGAAGTACCGCCTGGTGCTGGACGGCGAGGCGGTCCTGTCGGAGGTCGAACTGCTCGCCTGAGCAAACTGGTCGGAGGGCCTGAATGCCACTTCCCGTGCCCGTTCTCGCCGAGGGTGTCGACCCGGCCTGGCTGCCGCCGGCCGCCTTCCGGGCGATCGGCAGCCGACGGGTTCTGATCCGAGGGTCGGGTCCGTCGGTGGAGACGGTGCACGGGGAAGTGGCCGAGGCCTGCGCACGGTTCGGGGGTGGTGTGGTCCTGCGCGATCCCGAACTCGTGCTGGAACTGACCGGGGACGACGATGCGAGCGAGGCCTTTGCGTTCGGACGCGGTGACGGCTGTACGACCGTCACCGCGTCCGGCGGCCGAGGACTGCTGTACGGCTTCTTCCACGTCGTACGACTCGGAGAGGCCGCGTTCCTCGGCGAGCACCAACAGGAGCTGATGCGGCCGGAGTTGGCCGTGAGTATGGTCGACCACTGGGACAACGTGGCGGTGCATCCGGTCATGGGCCAGGTGGAGCGCGGGTACGCGGGCGGGTCGCTGTTCTGGGCGGACGGACGGGCCCGCGGGGACCTGGAGCGCGTCCGGGCGTACGGGAGGCTGCTGGCGGCCTGTGGGATCAACGCCGTGGCCGTGAACAACGTCAATGTGCACAGGACCGAGGCGTGTCTGCTGACCGACCGGATCGGCGAAGTGGCCGACATCGCGGGTGCGTTGAGGCCGTACGGCATCCGGACCCACCTCTCGGTCTCCTTCGCCGCGCCGGTGGTGCTCGGCGGGCTGGGGACGGCCGACCCGCTCGACGAGGGGGTCCGGGAGTGGTGGGCCGGGGCGACCGCGGGGGTCTACGAGGCGATACCGGACTTCGGCGGGTACGTGGTGAAGGCCGACTCGGAGGGACAGCCGGGGCCGTTCGCGTACGGCCGCACGCATGCGGACGGGGCGAACCTGCTGGCGGCCGCGCTGGAGCCGTACGGCGGCACCGTCCACTGGCGGGCCTTCGTCTACGACCACCACCAGGACTGGCGGGACCGGACGACGGACCGGGCCCGGGCGGCGTACGACCATTTCGTGCCGTTGGACGGGGAGTTCGCACCGAACGCCGTGCTTCAGGTGAAGCACGGGCCGATGGACTTCCAGGTGCGGGAGCCGGTGTCGCCGTTGATCAGTGCTATGTCACATACCACTCTCGCGGTGGAGCTCCAGGCCACGCAGGAGTACACCGGCCAGCAGCGGCACGTGTGCTGGCTCGGCCCGATGTGGAGCGAAGCGCTGCGGTTCGGTTCCGAGGAGGGGCTGCCCTTCGAGGAGCTGGTGGCCGTCTCCAACGTCGGCGACGACCGCTTCTGGACCGGGCATCCGCTCGCCCAGGCCAACCTCTACACCTTCGGGCGGCTGGCCTGGCAGCCGGACGCGGATCCCCACCGACTCCTCGACGAATGGATCGCGTTGACCTTCGCGCCGGTCGGAGAGGAACTGACTGCCGGGTTGCGGGCGGTCCTGCGCGGCTCCTGGCGGACGTACGAGAAGTACACCGCCCCGCTGGGGGTCGGCTTCATGGTGCAGCCCGGCCATCACTACGGTCCGAGCGTCGACGGCTACGAGTACAGCCCGTGGGGCACCTACCACTTCGCCGACCGGGACGGGATCGGGGTGGATCGCAGCTGCGTTACCGGAACCGGTTTCGCGGGGCAGTACGCCAAGCCGTGGGCCGAGGTGTACGAGTCGGTCTCGTCGTGCCCCGACGAGCTGCTGCTGTTCTTCCACCATGTGCCGTACGGGCATGTCCTGAAGAGCGGGAAGACCGTGATCCAGCACATCTACGACACCCACTTCGAGGGCGTGGCGGAGGTGGAGGAGGCGCGGGCGGTGTGGGCCTCGCTGGCGGGGCTGATCGAGCCGGCGCGCCACGCGCGGGTCGCGGAGCGGTACGAGGAGCAGCTCCGCGGCGCCCGGGAGTGGCGCGACCAGATCAACAGCTACTTCTTCCGGAAGTCCGGGGCGCCGGACGAGCGGGGTCGGCTCATCCACTGAAGGCCGACTACTGAAGGCCGTCTGCTGAAGGCCTTCTACTGAAGGCCTTCTACTGAAGCCGCAGGACCGCGACGCCCAGTGGGTCGAGGGTGAGCGGGTCCTGTGCCTCGATCTGTTTGCCGGTGAGGAGGTCGGTGGCCGGTGCGTGGGCGGTCAGGTGGGCCGGCTCCTGGGCGTGGTTGAGGAGGAAGAGGAGCCGGGTGCCGTCGGGGGCGACGCGGTGTGCGGTCTCGGCGGTGGGGTGGTCGGCGTACGGGCCGAGCAGGCTGTGCCGGGCGAGGACGCGGCGTACGACGTGGTCGACGCCGGGCTGGTCGAGGGCCGTGGCGACGTACCAGGCCTGGCCGTCGCCGTACGTGTGCCGGGTCACGGCCGGGGTGCCCGCGTAGAAGTCGGCGCCGTACGTGCCGATCGCCTCGGCGCCGCGCGGCAACACGATCTCGAAGACGAGACGGGCCTGGGACGTCGACTCGCCCAGGTGGACGGGCTGTACGACGTCGGCCGGCCGGGAGTCCCACTCGTCGACGCGGATGCCCATCAGCGGGGCGAGCGGTCCGGGCACATCGGTGCGGAAGGCGCGGTCGTGTTCGTCGACGCGGCCGGAGAGGAAGGTGGACAGGACCGTGCCGCCGCGGGCGGCGACCGCCGACAGTCGGTCGGCCAGGTCGCCCTTGATCATGTAGAGGGCGGGGGCGAGGACGACGTCGTAGGGGGTGAGGTCGGCGGTCTGGGGGACGACGTCCACGTCCGCACCGGCCTCGCGGGCGGCGCGGTAGTAGGCGTGGACGGTGTCCTGGTAGCGGACGAGGCGGGAGGGGCCGTCGGAGATCTCCAGGGCCCACCAGCTGTCCCAGTCGAAGAGGAGGGCGGTGCGGGCGGGGGTGCGGGCGCCGAGGGTCGTCGCGCCGAGGGCCGCCAACTCCCTTCCCAGTTCGGTCACTTCACGGAAGACGCGGGTGTCGTCCCGGCCGGCATGCCCGATGACGGCCCCGTGGTACTTCTCGCAGGCGCCACGCGAGGCACGCATCTGGAAGTAGAGGGCGGCGTCGGCGCCGTGGGCGATCGACTGGAAGGTGGCGAGCCGCAACTCCCCCGGCCTGCGCAGGGGGTTGACGTCACGACAGGCCGTCGTCGACGGGGTCTGTTCCATCAGCCAGAAAGGGGCGCCGTCCTTGAGCCCCCTCATCAGATCGTGCGCGAGGGCGGGCCAGGTCGGCGGGGCGTCGAGGGGCGGGTAGCTGTCCCAGGAGGCGAAGTCGAGGTGGGGTGCCCAGCGGTGGTAGTCGAGGGGGCGGAACATGCCCATGAAGTTGGTGGTGACGGGCGTCTCGGGGTCGTGCTGCCGGACGGCCTCCTTCTCCGCGAGGAAGCAGCCGAGCAGGGCGTCGGTGGTGAAGCGGAAGTAGTCGAGGGTGGTGCCCTGGAAGGCGGTGTGGTCGGGGCCGCGCCAGTGCTCGGTGAGGGCGCTCGGGGGCTCGATCTCGGCCCAGTCGGTGTAGCGGTGGGACCAGAAGGTGGTGTTCCAGGCGTCGTTGAGGGCGTCGAGGGTGACGTACTTGTCCCGCAGCCACTCCCGGAAGGACTCGGCGCACAGGTCGCAGTAACAGGCGCCGCCGTACTCGTTGTTGATGTGCCAGGCGATCAACGCCGGGTGCTCGGCGTACCGTTCGGCGAGACGGGACGCCATGGCCGTGGCGAGGCGGCGGTACGCGGGTGAGCTGGGGCAGAAGTTGTGGCGCTGGCCGTAGTGGTGGCGGCGGCCTTCGAAGTCGGTGCGGTTGACCTCCGGGTACTTCTTGGCGAGCCAGGGCGGGAGGGCGGCGGTGCCGGTGGCCAGACAGACGCTCCTGTTCTCGGCCGCGGCCCGGTCGAGAACGCGGTCGAGGACCGTGAAGTCGTGGGTGTCCTCCGCGGGTTGGGTGAGGGACCAGGCGAAGACGCCGACGGTGAGCGTGTCGATGCCGGCCCGCGTGAACAGCCGATGGTCCTCGTCCCACACCTCCTGCGGCCACTGCTCGGGGTTGTAGTCGCCGCCGTACGGGACCTTGGGGGTGCGGGGCGCGGTCATACGGTGAAGTCCTCCTGGGTCTCGGCGATCACCGGACGGCTGCTGTGCAGCAGGGAGAGCAACAGCGGGGCGGCCAGCAGGGCGGGCAGGGCTTCGGTGAGCAGGGCGGTGAGCCCGGCGGTCAGCGCGAGCAGGGAGGCCGCGGCGAGGGTGGCCCTGCCGTGCCGGAAGAGGAAGTACGCGGCGAGGCGGGCGGTGTCGCGGGCGCGGAAGGCGAAGAGCGAGGTCAGCACGAGCGCGTGGGCGCCCCAGAGGAGGGAGGCGAGTCCGATGCCGGCCAGCAGCAGCGCCCACCAGCCGGGCAGGCCGGTCGCGGAGAAGTGGGTGAGCGTGAAGGCGATGACGGTCAGCCACCCGAGCAGAGGGGCCCAAAGCTTCAGTACCGGAGGGGAGTTGATGCGCAGGCCGCGCGCGTACGCCCGTGCCGGGTGGAGGTCGGTGAGGTCGCGGTCGCGGTGGTGGAGGGCGTAGAGGGCGGCGGACAAGGCCGGGCCGAGAGGCAGGAGGCAGACGGCCGCCAGGGGGAGGTTGGACGCGTCGGGGCCGAGCAGGAAGAGGGCGGCCAGGCCGGGTGAGGCGGCCGCCAGCAGGAGGGCCTCGACGGTCACGAGGGTGTGGATCAGGGCGGCGGCGCGGGAGAGGGGGCCGTCGCCGAAGGTGACGGACGGTGTGCTCATCCCGGGTCCCTTCCCAGCAGGCGCCGCTCGTCCCACCACTCCGGCGACTCCTCCTCGACACGGCTGATCTCGACCAGGGTGATCTCGTGCCGGGTCAGCGCCAGGTTCAGGGCCACCCGGCCCTCCTCGACCGGCAGGCGCTCATGCCGGCGTGCGGGCTCGGCCGCTTCGTGGAGTACGTCGAGCTGGTGCGGGCGGGGAGAGCGCGGACTGCCCATGCGTTGCCATGCCGTACGCGCGTTGCCGTGCTCCTCGTCCACGGTGGACCGGCGTACGAAGGCCTCACCCGCCCGCATCGGCACGGACAGCCGCACCGCATGCCGTTCCGGCCCCGGCGTCTCGCCGCTCGCGTCGACCGGCGCCCAGGCCAGCACGGCCACCCGGCCGTCCCGATGCCGCGTCACCAGATGGTCGTCCCCGCGTGCCAGCAGTTCCTCCCCCATCCGCGCCATGAACGCGTACAGGTGATACGTCGGCTTCTTCACCTGCCGATGCGTGAGCAGCCCGAACCCGCCGTGGAACAGCGCGGTCGGCACGCCGGCCTCCTCGAACATGTCGCTGAAAGTCCAGTACGAGAACGAGTCGGCGTGGTCGCCGCCGGCAGCCAGCACCGGCGCGAGGTAGGCGGCGTGGAAGGCGGTGTCGTGGATCGGATTGTCGGGCCGGTACGAGGAGTTGAACTCCGTTATGTGCACCGGGAGGTCGGCGAGCCGCGTGTCCTTGAGCCGCTCGCGGGGCGATGCGAACTGCTCAAGAAGCCGGGCCGCCGGAGCCAGCGTCTGGTGCACTCCGAACGGCACATGCTGCGCCGGACCGGAGGTGTACGCGTGCTTCGACACGAAGTCGACCGGCACGTCCCGGAGTTCGGCGAACTCCGCGAACCGCTCCAGCCACTCGTCCGCCCCGGGCGAGATCGCCGGACCGCCGACCGGCAGCTCGGCGTCCACCTCCTTCACGGCGTGCGCGGTCACCTCGTAGAGGCGGTGGTACGCCTGCTCGTCCGCGCCCTGCCAGAAGTCGGGGAGGTTGGGCTCGTTCCAGACCTCGATGGGCCAGGTCCGCACCTCGTCGAGGCCGTAGCGGTCGACGAGGTGGGAGACGGTCGCCCGCACCAGCTCGGCCCACTCCTCGGGCGAGCGGGGTGGTGTGACGTTGCCGTGCCACCAGAAGACCGTCTGATCGCCGGACGCCAACTCCCGGGGCATGAAGCCGAGTTCGAGGAAGGGCCGGATTCCGAGATCCAGATACGCGTCCACCACCTGGTCGACGTAGGTGAAGGAGTGCCGTACCCGACGCTCGCCCTTCCACTCGTAGGGACGATGCACGCCCATGCCGTCGCTGAGCAGCCCGTGCCCCCGGATGTACCGGAATCCGATCTCCCGTTGGAGCAGGGCGAGGGAGTCCTGGTAGTCGCGGCGCAGGGCGAGTTCGATGCGGCCCGTGCCGACGCAGTACCGCCAGGCGTCCGAGAGCGTGGCCACCGGCTGCTCGGGGATCACCCGTGCTCCTTCTTGTAGCGCTCGTACGCCTTGTTGTGCAGGTCGACGAGCTGCTGCATGTTCTTCGCCTTCAACTCGGAGACATAGGCCCCCCATTGGGACAACGGGCGCTTGCCGAGGATGAACTGGAGGGTGTTCTGGGCGACATGGTCCTGGAGCGGGGTGGTCCAGAGCGAGGCCTGTTCCTGCTCGGCGGACTGGAGCGGGTGGGCCGGGGCGATGGGCAGCTGCTTGCGCTGGGACATCGCGTCCTGGAACTTCTTCTCGTCGGGGCTGAAGTTGGAGGAGACCAGCTCCCAGCTGCCGCCGTAGGTGAAGACGCCGTTGAAGAAGCCGTAGTCCTTCTGGAGGTCCTTCTTGGCGCTCGGGTCGGAGCCCATGAGGCTGATGCCCTTCTCCAGCGTGTATGTGCCGCCGGAGTAGGTGTAGGTGACGCCCTCCACGCCCCACTTGCTGAAGCGCTGCCCCTCGTCCGAGTACCAGAGCCAGTCCACGAACTGCATCATCGCGACGAAGTCGTCGCTCTTGAGTGCCTTGCTGGAGACCATGACGCCGTTCTCCAGGCGGATGCCATCGAGCACCACCGGACCCGCCGGGCCGATCGGCACCGGGATCATCTCGATCGTCGCGCCCTTGACCTGCTTGGACAGGTTGTAGCGGTACGTCTGCACCAGTTCCTGCGGGTTGGCGCTGATGGCGAAGGACTTCTCAGCGAGCAGCTTCTGGATCGCCTGGTCGTCGGTCTGGGTGAAGCTCTCGGGGTCCATGAGCTTCTCGGCGACGAGTTTCCTCAGGTACTCGATCACCGCGCGGTACTCGTCCCTCGCGCCGGTGAAGACGAACTTCTGTGCCGTGGAGTCGAAGCTGATGTTGTCGTACGTCCAGCCGGCGTGCACCCCGTATGCCTGTCCGAGGTAGCTCTGCAACGCCCCCACGGTGAAAGCGGTGTTGGTGCTCCAGCGGTCGGAGAAGGGGTAGCGGTCGGGGTACTCCTGTCTGATCGCCTTGAAGACGTCGTACACCTCGTCCCAGGTGGTCGGCAGGCTCAGGCCCAGCTTCGCCAGGACGTCCGTGCGGAAGGAGAGCGAGTAGCCGGACTTGGGCCTCTCGTGCAGGCCGGGCAGAAGGTAGTACTTGCCGTCGGACTGCCGGATGGAGTCGATCTCCGGCTCCAGCTTCCACTTCTTCACCTTGGCCTGGAAGTTGGGCATCAGGTGTGCGTAGTCGCTGACGGGGAGGATCGCGCCCGAGGACACGAAGGTCACCTCGGAGGGGTGGTACGTCTTGGGGATCAGGAAGGGGGCGTCGCCCGAGCCGATGAGGACGCTGCGCTTCTTCTCGTAGTCGACCAGGGGCACGTCCACCGGCTTGATGGTGACGCCGGTGCGCTTGGTGACCTCCTTCCAGAACAGCCAGCTCGCCTTGTACGGGTAGCCCGGGTTGTCGTTGTGCAGCATCGAGAACGACAGCGGCTTGCTCGCCTTGAACTGCTGGCCGACGCGGTACTCCTTCATCGCGCCGTTCTGCTTCTTCGACAGGTCCTTGCTGTCCCCGCCGCCGTCCCCGCCGCCGCAGCCGGTGAGGGAGGCGAGTCCGATGAAGCCGGCGGCGGCGAGGATCTGACGCCGCGACAACTGGCCCGCGTTCTGCCGTCGTTCTCTCTTCACGGAGACTCCTTTGTTCCGCAGACGAGTTGCGTTCCACAGCTGGGGTGACGGTGCGTCAGCCCTTGACGGCGCCGAGCATCACGCCCGAGACGAAGTAGCGCTGGACGAACGGGTACACGCAGAGGATCGGCAGCGAGGTGAGCACGATCGTGACCGCCTGGATGTTCGCCGCGACCTGGCTGAGCTGGTCGGTGGCGGCGCCCGCGTTGGTGCCGCCGGTGGCGCCGGCGATGATGTTGCGCAGATAGACGGTGACCGGCATCAGCTCGGTCCGGTCCATGTACAGGAAGGCCCCGAACCAGGAGTTCCAGAAGGACACCGTGTAGAAGAGGACCATGGTCGCGACGACCGCCTTCGACAGCGGCAGCACGACCCGCAGCAGGATGCCGTAGGTACTGAGCCCGTCGATCTGCGCGGCCTCCTCCAGCTCGCTCGGCAGACTCTCGAAGAAGGCCTTCATCACCAGCAGGTTGAAGACGCTGATGGCGTTCGGGACGGCCAGTGCCCAGACGCTGTTCTTCATGCCGAGGCTGGTGACCAGCACGTAGTTGGGGATCAGGCCGCCGGTGAAGAACATGGTGAACACGGCGACACCGACCAGGAAGTTCCGCCCCTTGAGGTGCTTCTTCGACAGGACGTAGGCGTAACAGGTCGTCAGGACCATGGCCACGGCGGTCGATACGACGGTGTAGAAGACGGTGTTGCCGTAGGACCGCCAGAACGCCGAGTCGTGGAAGACGATCCGGTACGTGGTGAGGTTGAACCCCTTGGGCCACAAGGTGACCTGACCGGCCCGTATCTGCCGCTCGTTGCTGAAGGAGCGGGCGATGATGTTGACGAACGGGTACAGGGTCACGACCACGACGAGGGTGAGGATCACCCCGTTGACGCCCTGGAAGACACGGTGGGAACGGCTCGGCCTCACCACAGACTCGTCCCCACCGTGCGACGCGAGAGCTGGTTGGCGGTCGTGATCAGCACCAGGCCGATGACCGCCTCGAACAGGCCGATGGCGGCCGCGTAGCTGAAGTTGTTGGACTCGACACCCATGCGGTAGACGTACGTCGAGATCACGTCCGCGGTCGGATAGGTCAACGGGTTGTAGAGCAGCAGCACCTTCTCGAAGCCGACCGCCATGAAGGCGCCGACGTTCAGGATCAGCAGCGTGATCATGGTGGGCCGGATGCCGGGCAGTGTGACGTGCCAGATCTGCCGCAAGCGGCCCGCGCCGTCGATGCGTGCCGCCTCGTACAGATCCTCGTCGATCGTGGTGAGGGCGGCGAGGTAGAGGATCGTGCCCCAGCCGGCGGTCTGCCAGATCTCCGAGCCGACATAGATCGTGCGGAACCAGTCGGGTTCCTGGATGAAGCGGATCGGGTCGTGGCCGAACCAGCCGAGGACGTGGTTGACGGGGCCGTCGGAGGCGAGCATCTGCAGGGTGATGCCGGCGACGATCACGATCGACAGGAAGTGCGGAAGGTACGACACCGACTGGACGAAGCGTTTCAGCGAGCGTCGGCGCACCTCATTGAGCAGCAGGGCGAGCACGATCGGGATCGGGAAGCAGAAGACCAGGGTCAGTCCGCCCATCCAGAGCGTGTTGCGGAAGACCTGCCAGAAGGTCGGGTCGGTGAGGAACATGCGCACATAGCGCAGCCCCACCCACTGCTCGCCGAAGATCGAGCCGCCCGGCTCGAACCGGCGGAAGGCGATGACGTTGCCGATCATCGGCAGATAGCGGAAGACCAGGAAGAACAGGAGCGGCAGCACGGCCAGCGAGTACAGCTGCCAGTCCCGGCGCAGTGCCCGTCGCCAGGCGCTGCGCGGTGCCGGGCGGGGTGCGGGCTTCGGTGGGTCCTGAGTGCCGGGCGGAGAGGCCGACGTGGTGGTGGTGCTCATGCTCGGTCCTCCCGGGGTGGAGAAGCGGCCGAAACTTTCGAGCTATTACCGGTAACTTCGCGGCAACTTAGGGGCAGTCAGAAAGCGCTGTCAATGGTGCTGCAGCAGTCCGACGAGGTTCCGGAAAGGAGTTGAAACGTGCGGGTGGCTGGGTAGGACCCCGGGAACCATGCGCCATCGGCTCCGCAAGTTTCCACACTCTGCCCGACTCCTGCGAGGTGCGCCGTGCCCGCGTTCGACCTGCCGCTGACCGAGCTGGAGCACCACCGCCCGACCCTCGAGGAGCCCGGCGACTTCGACGAGTTCTGGCAGGGGACACTCAAGGAGGCGGCACGGTGGGAGCCGTTGGTGTCCGTGCGGCCGGTGGAGACCGGTCTACGGCTGACACAGACCTGGGACGTGACCTTCCGGGGCTTCGCCGGCGATCCGATACGCGCCTGGTTCAGCCGCCCGACGGGGGTCGACGCCCCCCTTCCCGCCGTCGTCGAGTACGCGGGCTACGGCCGCGGGCGCGGTCTTCCGCATGAGCGCCTGACCTGGGTGAACGCGGGATACGCCCATCTGCTCATGGACAACCGCGGCCAGGGCGACCAGTACGGCTGCGGCGGCGACACCCCCGACCCACAGGCGGGCTCGGCGCCGGGCGGCCCGGGCGCGGCGGCCCGCGGCCTGCTCGCTCCGCACGACTTCCACTACCGCCGCCTGATCACGGACGCCGTCCGGGCGGTCGCGGCGGTGCGGGCACTGCCCGGCGTGGACGCGGACCGTGTCGCGGCGGTCGGCAACAGCCAGGGCGGCGGACTCGCCCTGGCCGTCGCGGGCCTGCTCCCGGACCTGGCGGCGACCCTGGTCACCGCTCCTTTCCTGTGCGGCATCCGGCGCGCCCTGGACCTCACCGACACCGGCCCGTACGGCGAGATCGCCGCCTGTCTCGCCGTCCACCGCGGCGCCGAGCCGGCCGCCTACCGCACCCTCGCCTACATGGAGGGCATCTCGTTCGCCCGCCGCGCCCACGCCCCGGCCCACTTCGGCGTCGGTCTGCGCGACACCGTGTGCCCGCCGAGCGGGGCGTACGCGGCGTACAACCGGTACGCGGAGCTGTCGGCCGGCACAGCCCCGCGCAAGGAGATCCACTCCTACCCGTACAACGGCCACGAGGGCGGCGACGCGGTGCAGGTCCGCCGCCAACTCGCTTGGCTGGCCGATGTGTCGGGGTTCAGTTCACAGCCAGGGTGAACACGTGCAGGTCGGTGTTGTCCGGCAGTTTCACGCTCGCGACGCTCTTCCCGTCCGGCGCCTCGAAGGGCTTGGTGGCGAAGACGTACGTCGCCACCGGGTCCTTGTCCGCGCCGGCGACGTTCCGGTACGCGGTCTTGGCGATGACCTCGTTGCCGTACTGGACGGTGCCGCCGCCTCCGCCGACGGTCCAGTCGGTGAAGGAGAGGTCGATCGTGTCGGTGGTGCCGTCGGTGTAGGTGACGGTCGCCTTGGTCTGCTGGTTGCCGTTGACCGCACTGCCGACGAAGGACAACTTGTCTGCGGGGGCGTTGAGTTGGATGGTCTGGCCGTCCGCCGACACATTGTCCGGACGGGCGCTCGGTGAGTCCGGCCAGGTGAAGCCGAGCCCGTCCACCGTCCCCTGACCGCCCGGCGTGAGGCCGGCCGCCGCGAGGGCCTGGCGGGAATAGCTCCAGCCTCCCCCGTCGTAGTCGGCCTCGTCGTGCTCGCCCTCGTCGTCCGAGACGCCGGTGTTGTTGTAGGCGGCGAGAAGGGTGCCGGGGGCGGCGACGGTCAGGGCGACGGGTTGCTCGTAGGAGGTGTCGCCGGAGGTGACGGTGACCCTGGCGTCGTAGAAGCCCTGCTTGATGTCGGCGGCCGAGGTCAGGGTGATCTCCTGCGAGCCGTCCATCACCGTGCCGCCGGCCGGAGTTGCGGTGATTCCGTCGGGCGCGTCGACCGTGAAGCGCACCTCGGGTCCCGCTCCCCCGCTCATCGACAGGGCCCGGATGCCGACCTTCGTGCTCCCGCCCGGCGCGACGGTCGCCGCGGTCGGGCCGACGCCGATCTGGTACGGCTGCTCGCCCTCGCGGAAGGAGGGCGGGGCGGCGGACGGGTCGCCGCCCCAGGTCTTGTCGGGCGTGCCGGAGAGCGTGTAGTCGAGCCGGCCGCCGTCGCGCACGAGGGATGACGGGAGCCAAGGCCGTTCACTGGTACGGCCGTTGACCTTGAGAGAGGTGATGTACGGGGCGTCGGAGGCTGCTCCCTCCGCACGGATGGAGATGTCGTTGCCGTGGGGACGGTCGATCTCGATCCTCGGGAACAGCGGTGAGGCGAGGGCGAGTTCGGCGCGCGAGGGGACCTGGGGGTACATGCCGAGCGCGGAGAAGACGTACCAGGAGGACATGGCGCCGAGGTCGTCGTTGCCGGGGATGCCGGCGGGCCGGGTCGACCAGAGCTGCTTCATAGCGGCTCGGACGGTCTCCTGGGCCTTGTAGGGAGCACCCGCGTAGTCGTACAGATAGGGGACGTTGATCGACGGCTCGTTGTCCAGCTCGGACTTGTCGCCGCCGCTGCCGGTGAAGGCCCAACTCCCGTCGCTGTCGTGGAAGAAGGCGTCGAGGCGGGCCAGCGCCTTGTCCCTGCCGCCCATCGCGGCGAAGAGCCCGGCCGGGTTGTGCTGGACCATCCAGGTGTACTGGGCGGCCGTGCCCTCGACGAAGCCGTTGCCGGTGGACGGGGTGAAGCCGGTGACCCAACTGCCGTCGGCCTTGCGATTGGCGATGTAGCCCCCGGTCGGGTCGGCGGCGATGTTGAAGTTGTTCTGCCACCACTGTGCCCGCTTGGCGAAGGCCGCCGCGGTGTCCTTCTCGCCTGCCGCCGTGGCGAGTTGGGAGAGGGAGAAGTCGGCGCCGGACATCTCCAGCGTCTCGGCGGCGCCGCCCCAGGCGTTGGAGACGGAGGGCATGTAGTGGAGCTTCACGTACTTGTCGAGGGAGGGCCGTTGGCCGACGGACAGTACGGGCTTCCCGGCCGAGGACAGGTCCTGCCGGGTCGGCACGGTCGCCGCCTGGACCAGTGAGTCGAGCGCGCCGCGCAGATCGAAGTCCGTGCCGCCGAAGGCCCGGATGCCGGCGAGGGCGGTCGGGGAGGGGTCGCCGTTCATGACGTGGGTGCCGCTCGCACCGTGCAGCCAGCGGTCCCAGACGCCGCCGTTCTGCTGGGCGAGTTCGTAGAGCGACTGGGCGATGTCGGACCCGGTGCGCGGGTTGAGAAGGGTCAGCAGCTGCACCTGGTCCCGGTAGACGTCCCAGCCGGAGAAGGTGCCGTACTGGGCCAGGTGACCGCGCGCGACGGAGTGCACGTCGCCGTCGCTCCCCCGGTATCTGCGGTCGACGTCACTGATGACGTTCGGGTGGAGAAGGGCGTGGTAGAGCGCGGTGTAGAAGGTGGTGCGCTCGTCGTCGGTGCCACCGCCGACCCGGATGGCGTCCAGCTGCTCGCGCCAGGCGCGGTGGGCGGCGTCCTTCACCGAGTCGAAGGAACGGTACGACGGGTTCTCGGCCGCGAGATTGGCCTCGGCGCCCGCCTGACTGACGTATGAGATACCGACCTTGACGCCCACCGGTCCGTCACCGGGCGCGAACTCGACATAGCCGCCGGCGCCCTTGCCGGCGACGGGCCGGCCGCCGTTGGAGAAGCCGCCGGTGCCGCCGCTCGCCGTGGTCGAGCCGGGAGCGAGCTTCTCGTCCTGCCAGGTGCCGGTGGCCTTGAAGGCGCGGTCGAAGTGGGCGGTGAAGTGGAGGGTGTAGTAGGCGCGTTGCCCCTCCGGGTCAAGGTAGCCGCAGAAGTCGCCGGAGGTCACGGAGCCGGAGACGGTGCGGGTCGCCGGGTCGATGCTGATGGACGAATCAGCCGATCCCACCTCGGAGTTGGCGGTGCGGATGAGGAGGGCGGCGGGCTTGTCGGCGGGGTACGTGAACTGCGCCGATCCGGTGCGGGCGGTGGCGGTGAGGTCGGCCGTGACCCCTGAAGCCAGTCCGACCTTGTAGTGACCGGGCTCGGCCGTCTCGTCGGCGTGGCTGAAGTCGGAGGCGTAGACGGCGTCCTTGGTGTCGCTCGCGGGCGAGGACGTGACCTCGCCGGCGTACGGGAAGAAGGGGATGTCACCACTGCCGCCGGCACAGCCCGTGCCGGACATATGGGTCAGACTGAAGCCGCGGACGCGGGGGGCGTCGTACTGGTAGCCGCCGGGTGCGGCGGTGCGGGTGGCGTCGCCTCTGGTGTTCTCCGGGCTCCAGGACAGCATGCCGAACGGGGTGACGGCGCCCGGGAAGACATTGCCGCCGTTCGTCGTGCCGATGAGCGGATCGACGTACGAGGTCGGGTCCTTGACCAGATCCGGTGGGGCGGCGGACGCCGCCAGGGCGGGGGTGGCACCGCCGACCGCGAGAACGGCGGCCAGCAGCAGGGACATGGGACGGAAACGCATGACGCGGCCCCTCCTCCTTCGGACGGGTCGCGCACCACAGGTCGCACAAGCCGCAGGGACAGTAACGTGCGTCACGCGTACCACGGAAGAGTGCGTGGGGGAGCGGGGCACGCGGGAGCCGCATCCGTACGGCCCGGGCAGGTCACCCCAACTGGTTTGACACCGTTGTCGGTTGACGCGGTAAAGTCATGTGTAGACCACTCGACAACGTTGTCGCACCGCAACGTCGCCACAAGCCAACCCCACCCGGACAGGTACTCCCCCGGCCTGCCCGGCTCGCGGACCCGGTGGAGCGACCCACCGACCACCGGGTCCGCCCTGAGCGGTGCTCGGCTCAACCGACCTGACAGGGCAGGGTCGTCGCCGTATCACCTCCGTCGCCCGAGACGACGTATCCGAAGGTCGCGCTCTGTCCCGGACTGAGCGAGCCGTTCCAGTCGGCGTTGTGGACCATCACGTCCTGGCCGGTGTAGGTGGCGTTGCCGTTCCAGAGGCTGGCCACCGACTGGCCGCCGGGGAGCGTGAAGTTGACCATCCAGCCGAGCATGGGGACGTCACCGGTGTTGGTGACGGTGACCTCGGTCTGGTAGCCGCCGCTCCAGCTGTTGGTGGTCCTGCGGCTGGCCTCGCACTTGCCCGGGATGGGATCGGTCGGGTTGCCCGGGTCGTGAATACCCGTCACTTCACCATTGCCGCCGTCGAATACGACGTCGGAGCAGGAGTAGAAGGTCTCCGCACTGTCCGAGCGCTGCCACACCATGTAGATGATGTGCCGCCCCGACTTGTTGTCGGGGAGCTTGCCGGACCAGGAATAGTTGGCCTCGACCGTGCCCGGGGTGCCGTTGAGCGGCGGGTGGTCGACCGTCAGGAACGGCTTGTCCTCGATGTCGTCCCAGGTGAGGGGTTTGGTCGGGTCGAAGCCGTCCTTGGTGATGTAGACGTAGAACCAACCCGGGTGTGCCGCCCAGGCGTTGTACGAGAAGTCGACCGTCGCGCCCGAGGTGAGATGGGTCAACGGCCAGTCGTTGCGGGGGAGGTCGAAGCCCGTGAAGTTCGGGTTGCCGCCGCTGCAGAGCTCACCGTCCGGGACGAAGCCGCGGGTACGGCCGGCACCGTCGGAGCGCAGTACGGAGAACCAGTTGTAGAACGGCGTTGTCCCGCTGACCTGTTGGGCCGCCCTGCACGCCGGGTTGACCGGCTTGATCTCGCCGGTGTCGGTCAGACCGTCCTCCCAGCAGAGGAAGGTACGGCTGCCGGGTTTCATGGGCGTGCCATGGGCTTCCGCCTTGCCGCCTGCGCTGACGACAAGGGCGAGGGCGGGGAGGGTGGCGAGGAGAGAGACGAGGATGAGGAAGAGGGCTCGGGTGCGGATGGAGGACGCTAATCGGCCTGGTCGCTTTCTTGTCAGGATCATGACAGACGAGTTCCTTCGGGTACGGCGGTGGGGATGCGGGTGCGCGGGGTTACGGGTCCGCGGAGGTGCGGGTGCGCGGAAATGCAGGGGTGAGCGGGGTGGGGGCGACCCGGGGGCGGCGGGTTCCGGTCCGTCGCCCTGAATGGGAGCGCTCCCACCCCACCTGTGGGGGAAGGTAGCGCCGGTCGGGTCAGTTGTAAACGGAGTGCGAGCGACGTCTCGGAAACGCAACGCGCGTCAACCGCGCGCCGTGGCCTCTCCGCTTCGGGTGACGGTACCTTCGTACGTACGATCACGCCGCGTATCGGCGTCCACACTGGCGTCCATGGGAGCAGTGATGACCACACCCCAGCAGGGACGGGCCACCGAGGAGACCTGGATGTTCCCGCCGGCTGACGGCTGGACCTTCGAGCAGGTCAAGCATTTGGAGCTGCCCTTCGACTGGGAACTCGTGGACGGACGGATCGTGGTTCGAGGACAGACCAAGTTCTGGCACAACCGCGTGCGGGACAGGATTGCCGCCGCCCTGGAGGCGGCGCGTACCCAGCCGTACGAGGTTGTGGCCGAGCAATGCGTGATGGTCGACGACCAGAACACACCCAAGCCCGACGTGATCGTCTTTGACCCCCGGAAGCTGACCTTCTTCGAGGTCGAGTGCATCCCGGTGGGACACGTATCCCTCGTCGTGGAGGTCGTTTCCCCAGGCTCCCGGCAGGACGACCGCGTGCGCAAGCCCGCGCTCTTCTCCGCGAGCAAGGTTCCCTACTACTGGCGTGTGGAGCTGGACCGGGACCAGAAGCTCGCGGTGCACGAGTACTGGCTCAACGCGGACACCCGCTCGTACTTTCCCGCGCCGTCCCACCCGGTACACCACGACAAGCTCGTCACCGAGTTGCCGTTCCCGGTAGAGATCGACCTCGACGCGCTCGTCGGCTTCTGAGCCGGCCTCCTCAGCACACCCTTTCCACCGGATACGTCGCCTGGAACGCCAGCCGCCCGTCCGCACCTTGGCCGATGGTCGTGAGCAGGTCGTCGAAGGCCAGGAACTCCTCCGGACTCGGCTGGTACACCCTCCTCCCCGAGGAGTTGGCGCGCGAGGCACTCACCTCGCAGGCCGACCTCGCCGGTGGAAGCCCTGCCGGCCTCGGCTGGCAGCTGGACCAAACCCGAGACATCGCGGGACACGAGGGCCATCTCCCCGGTACCTCCGCCTCGTGCGTCCTCCGCGTCCGCGAGCGGCGCGCCCACGTCGCCCCTGAGCAGCCGCAGCGTTCCCGTCGAACCCGTCAACGGCCGTATCCTGCGCGCCCTCGACTGAACCTCGACCGCTCCCCTGTCTAAGGAATCGACGCCTTCGGCGTCTCCACCACCGTGCTCACGCGCGGCAACTCAGGTCTGTCCCCCGCCGAAGGCAGTTCGACGGTGAACTCCGTACGCCCCGGTTCACTCCGTACGTCGATCCGCCCGCCGTGTGCCCCGACGATCGCCTCCACGATCGCCAGCCCCAGGCCCGAGCCGCCCCCGCTCCCCGCCGCCCGGGCCCGGGAGACGTCCGCCCGGGTGAACCGCTCGAACACCCTCGGCAGCAACTCCCCCGGAATCCCCGGCCCGTCGTCCCGCACCCGCACCACGCACCGCTCCCCCGTGACCTCCACCTCGGCCACCACGGTCGTGCCGACAGGCGTGTGCATACGGGCATTCGCCAACAGGTTGGCCACCACCTGATGGAGCCGCGCCTCGTCGCCGGCGACCAGCGCCGAGGCCTCGTCCAGTTGCAGCGCGAGCCGCCACTCGTGACCGCCCCCCGCCGCCCGCGCGTCCCACACCGCCTCCGCGACCACGGCCGCGAGGTCCACCTCGCCCGACTCCAGCGGGCGTCCCTCGTCCAGGCGGGCGAGCAACAGCAGGTCCTCCACCAGGCCCGTCATACGGGCCGACTCCGCCGACACCCGCCGCCACGCCAGCACCGGTTCGATCCGGTCCGTGCCGCGGTTCATCAGCTCGGCGTATCCCGCGATGGAGGCCAGCGGTGTACGGAGTTCATGGCTGGCGTCGGCCAGGAAGCGGCGCATGCGCTCCTCGCTGCGGCGCACCTGCTCCTCGCCGCGCCGGCGTTCGGCGAGCGAGGACTCGACGTGGTCGATCATCCGGTTGAGCGCGGCGCCGACCTGGCCGGCCTCGCTGCCGGGGTCGGTGTCCCGGGCGGGGACCCGGGTGAGGCCGGTGACCTCGCCGCGGTCCAGCGGGACCCGGGAGACCTCGACCGCGGTGGCGGCGACCCGGCCGAGGGGGCGCAGCTGGCGTCGTACGACCACCGCGCAGACCACTCCCGCCACCGCCAGGCCGGCCGCGGCCACGCCCGCCTCGGCCTCCACCAGGCCGCTGATCATGTCCTGGACTTCGCCCATGGGCAGGCCGGTCAGGACGCGCACGCCGTCGGACTGTGCGGCGGTGATCCGGTAGGCACCCAGTCCGGGGACCGTACGGGTGTGCTTCGAGCCGTCGGTCGCGATGCCCTGGAGAGCGGCCCGCTGGGCGGTGGTCAGGTTCCGCGGCGGGGCGTCCTGGCGGACGATCGCCGCCGACACGATCGTGCCGTCCGCGTTCAGCCGGGCGGCGAGCATGCCGGTGGGATGGCCGTTCTCGGTGAGGAAGGAGAGGTTGGCCGTGTCGTCCGGGTACAACTGGGCCCCGCCCAGGCTGCGTTGGACGGCGTTGGCGACTCGGCCGTCCAAGTCGCCCATCAGGTAGGTGCGTTGGACGAGGACCGTGGTCAGCGCCATCGCGACGCATACGACGACCAGGGTGGCCGTGATGAAGAGCAACAGGCGTGTGCGCAGGGAGCGTCCGCGCGGATGGGGGGTCATCTGCCGTCTCCCGTCGGCCTGATGGCGTATCCCATGCCGCGCACGGTGTGGATCATCGGCGCCCGCCCCCGGTCGATCTTGCGGCGCAGGCCGGAGACGTAGACCTCGACGAGGTTGCCGCCGCCGTCGAAGGACGGCGACCAGACGTGGTCGAGGATCTGGGTCTTGCTCAGGATCTGGCGCGGGTGGTCGAGCAGGAGGCCGAGGAGGTCGAACTCCTTGGCCGTGAGGTGGATCGGCTCGCCCGCCCGGTGCACCTCGCGGGTCTCCGGCGCCAGGACCAGGTCGCCGAGGACGCGTACGGAGTCGTCGGTCCGGGTGCCCCCGGTGGTGCCGGCCCGGCGCAGCAGGCCGCGCAGGCGCAGCACGACCTCCTCCAGGGAGAAGGGCTTGGTGACGTAGTCGTCGGCGCCGTTCCGCAGTCCGTCGAGGCGGTGCTGGACGGCGTCGCGGGCGGTGAGCATGAGGACCGGTAGCCCGGGGTTCTCGTGGCGCAGGCGGCGCAGCACCTGGATGCCGTCCAGGTCGGGCAGCATGCCGTCGAGGACGACGGCGTGCGGGGCGCACCGGCGCGCCTCGCGCAGCGCGCTCTGCCCGTCGGGCGCCGGGTAGGGGCGCCAGCCCGCCTCCTCGACGGCCACGGACAGCACTTCGGTGAGCGCGGGTTCGTCGTCGACGATCAGGACGCGCACCCGTCCGCTTCGGGTACCGGAGATGCCAGCCATGTCCTGATCCTGTACCGGTTGGCTGGGGGAATGCTGTGTTCCGACTGAGCCGCAGCCGTGCGAAAGGGGGCACAACCGGCTACGCCACGTTTTCCGGGCCACCGGTCTTCCGCCAACCGCCTTGGCCGAAGCCAGCATTGGCACCCTCCGGCCACTGGATGCCCTTGAGTCGCCGTCGCCCCGGCACTCACTCTGATCTCCGGCTTCCGCTTACCCGGCGGAAGCGTTTCCACGTTCAGGGGAGGACGTCCACCCATGCGAAGACTCCACGCCCTGTGGGCCGTGGCAGGAATGGCCGGACTGCTCGCGGGGGCGATCACCCCCGCGACCGCCGCTCCGGGATCCCCGGTCACCACACCCGTCACACCCCGCACGGGCCCGAGCACCACCCATCCGCAGACCGTCACCCTCATCACCGGCGACACCGTGTCGCTCACCACCGGACCGGACGGCAAGTCCGCCGTCGACGTCCGCCGTGGCAAGGGCCGCGAGGCCGCCACCTTCCTGTCCAGCGAGAAGGACGGCGAGATCAGCGTCCTGCCGGCGGATGCCATCCCACTGATCAAGGCGGGCCGCCTCGACCCGGCCCTGTTCAATGTCACCCAGCTGGTCAAGCAGGGGTACACGGACGCGAAGACCGGCAGCACCCCGGTCGTCGCGACGTACCGCAAGGCCGGCGAGACCCCCGAGGGCGCGCGCCGGACCCTGGCGCTGCCCGGGATCGACGGCGCGGCGCTGAGCGCGCGGAAGTCCACCGCCTTCTGGTCGCACATCGCCCCGAAGCTCGGCACCGAGCCCACCTCGAAGGCCGCGAAGCAGCTCGGCGACGGCATCGACAAGATCTGGCTGGACGCCAAGGTGAAGGCGTCCCTCGATGTGAGTGTGCCGCAGATCGGCGCGCCCGAGGTGTGGAAGGCGGGCTACGACGGCACGGGGGTGAAGGTCGCGGTCCTGGACACCGGTGTGGACACCGGGCACCCGGACCTGGCCGGGAAGATCGCCGGCTCGGAGAGCTTCGTACCGGACGAGACGGTGCAGGACGGCTTCGGCCACGGCACCCATGTGGCGTCCACGATCGTCGGCTCGGGCGCGGCCTCGAACGGCAGGTTCAAGGGGGTGGCGCCGGGCGCACAGCTGCTGGTCGGCAAGGTGCTGGACAACACCGGCAGTGGCCAGGCCTCCTGGATCATCGCGGGTATGGAGTGGGCGGCGCACTCCGGCGCGAAGATCGTCTCGATGTCGCTGGGCGGTACGGCGTCCGGCGCCTCCGACGTGCTCAGTGAGACCGTCGACGACCTGTCCGCGTCCACCGGCACCCTCTTCGTGATCGCGGCGGGCAACGCCGGCCCGGGCGAGCAGACCGTGGGCACCCCGGGCATCGCCGACTCGGCGCTGACCGTGGGCGCGGTCGACAAGTCGGACAAGCTGGCCTCGTTCTCCAGCCGCGGCCCGCGCCTCGGCGACTACGCGGTCAAGCCGGAGATCACCGCGCCGGGCGTGAACATCACGGCGGCCCGGGCCGCCGGTACCACCATGGGTACGCCGTTCGACGACAACTACACGACGGCGAGCGGGACCTCGATGGCCACCCCGCATGTCGCGGGCGCGGCGGCGCTGGTCGCCCAGGCGCATCCGGACTGGACGGGCGAGCAGATCAAGGAGGCCCTGGCCAGCACGGCGAAGACCAATGCCGACAACTCCGTGTTCGAGCAGGGCGACGGCCGGGTCGACGCGGTACGCGCGGTCGAGCAGGACGTCTTCGCGACCCCGACGCTGAGCTTCGGCAAGTTCGAGGACGGCGACACCGATGTCGTCACCAAGGACATCACGTACACCAACACCACTGACAAAGCGGTGGAGTTGAAGATCTCGTCGTCGCTCGCCGACGTCACGTTGGGCGATGACACGGTGACCGTGCCCGCGCGGGGCACCGCCACCGTCCCGGTCGGCGTCGACCCCGCGAAGGAGGCCCAGGGCCGGTACGCGGGTCACCTCACGGCGACCGCCGACGGCATCCAGGTCACCACGGGCGTCGGCTTCGAGAAGGCGCCGAAGACGTACAACCTCAAGGTCTCCCTCCTGGACCGCAAGGGCAACCCGTCCACCGGGGCGTCGATCTACACGCTCCAGGAGCTGAACGGCGCCTACCCCGACGAGTACGGCTTCGTCGGCAGTGGCTATACCTGGCAGGTTCCGGCCGGCACCTACTCCATGGCGACCTGGATCCCGGACCGGGACGGGGGCGGGCTCGCCGTCGGCACCTCGGTCGTCGGCAACCCCGAGATCAAGGTGAACGCGGACACCGAGGTCGTCCTCGACGCCCGCAAGGCGGTGGAGATCAAGCCGAAGACGAAGGAGGACTCCGAGTTCCGGGGCTTCAGCACCAACTGGCACCGCGCGGGGCCGGGCAGCGCCTGGGGGCTCACCTACAGCCAGGGCTGGTGGACCGACCACGTCTATGTCGCGCCGACCCAGCAGGTCACCGTGGGCACCCTGGACTTCTACGCCAAGTTCCGGCTGTACGCGAAGGAGTTGACGGCGAGCGTCACCAGCCCGGAGAAGTCCGAGCTGTCCTCGCTCTACTACTCCCAGACGTACAACGACTTCCCGTTGAAGATCAGCGGTAGGCACACGGTCCAGGCGGTGGACGCGGGCGGCGGCACCGCGGCCGACTTCGCGGGGCTCGACGTCAAGGGCAAGGTGGCGGTGGTCGGGCTCGGCGCCACGGAGCGGGCCCAGAACGCCCTGGACAACGCGACCAAGGCCGGGGCGGGTTACCTCATCGCGTACCGCAAGACCCCCGGCTTCTGGATCGAGGCCGTGGACCGAGCGACGACGGTCCCGCTGATGATCGCCACCGGCGAGGAGGGCGCCCGGCTCGCCGACCTGCTGAAGACCGGCAAGAAGGTCACGCTCAAGCTGAACGGCACGCCGACCAGCCCGTACGTCTACAACCTGCTCGCCGCGCAGAGCGGCGCCATCACCGCGAACCAGACCTATCGCCTGGACAAGTCCACCACGGTGAAGCGGAAGGCCCGTTACTACGGCGCCACGGCCGGCGAGATCGGCGCGGACACCCTGTACACCTTCCGCCCCTGGCAGCTCTACGGCATCGAGAGCAGCGTGTACACGCAGCTGGGCACGGAACGCGACGAGTACTACTACGTCGATCCCGACACCCGCACCTGGCACGTCGTCTATCCCAACTGGAACACGTTCAGGGGCGAGTGGAGCCCCCTGCGGACCTTCACCAAGCCGGGCACGGAGAAGTCCACCGAGAACTGGCTGCGCCAGGTCGTCCGCCCGGGAACCAGCGAGGAGTACGGCCTCTCCGAACGCACCGGCGACAAACTCACCATGTCGGTGGCGGAGTTGACCGACTCCACGCCGGGTCACTACGGCTACATCGACGGCACCGACAACACCGCGAAGGGCAAGCTCTACGCCAACGGACAACTGGTCGGTGACTCGACGTTCGGCGGATACGGCGTCTTCGACGTGCCGGCGGACAAGGCCTCGTACCGCTTCGATCTGGATGTGCAGCGCCGGGCGGCCTGGGCGAAGTACTCGACGAGCACGCACACCGAGTGGACGTTCGCCTCGGCGCACACCGATGCCGAGACGGCGCTGCCGATCCTCACCGTCGGCATCGCCCCGAAGGGCCTCGACCTCCTCAACCGGGCTGCGAGCGGCAGGCAGTTGGAGGTCGGACTGCCGGTCGCCAACCAGTTGGGGAGCGCCAGGGCGCGCAGTCTGAAGGCCTGGGTCTCCTATGACGACGGCACGTCCTGGAAGGAGGTGAAGGTCGAGAACGGCACGGCCCGGTTCAAGCCCGCGAAGGGCGCCGAGTCGGTGTCGCTGCGCGTGCGGGCCACCGACCGTGACGGCAACGGGATCGACCAGACCGTACTGCGGGCATTCGGCCTGAAGTAGGCCGCTCCACACTCCCGGACCTTCACACTTGATCCACAGCCTTAACAAAGATCCTCTACCGTGCCGGGACATGGCGAACACGGCACACGACACAGCACGTCAGACCCCTGCCGCGAGCCCCTGGTCCGCGGTGGGGGTCTCCGCCTTCGACGAGTCGGTGTACCAGTCGATCCTCCACCAGCCCGACGCGGGCGCGGCCGGCTGGACGCTGCTGACCGGCGCGACACCGGCCCGGGTCCGCGAGTCCTGCAACCGGCTGTTGGCGCTCGGTCTGCTGCAACCGCCGGACTCCATGGGCGGGTTACGCGCGGTCGACCCACGGGTGGCGATCCGCGCGCTGATCCGGCGCCGCGAGACGGAGTCCGAGCTGCTCGCGGCCACCGCCGAGGAGATGGCGACCGCGTACGAGGCGGGGCTGCTCAGGGAGGAGCCGTCCCGGCTGGTCGAGGTGGTCTCCGGGGAGGGCGCCAACGCCGCACGTCTGGAAGAGCTGTACGCGCGCGCCGAGCACGAGGTGTGCGTCTTCGACACTCCCCCGTATCTGGCCCCGCGCACCCCGCAGTTGGACCTCCAGTCCGATCTGCTCAGCCGTGGGATCGTCTATCGCACGGTCTACGCGGCGACCGCTCTGGAAGATCCGGACGTCCTCTTCCACGCCTGGAAGATGGTCGAACTCGGCGAGCAGGCACGGGTGTTGCCCTCGGTTCCGGTCAAGATGCTGCTGGTCGACGGGCGGCGCGCGATGCTTCCGCTGACCTCGTCCGAGGCGGGCGGCTACTGTGCGGCGGTCGTACGGCACTCGGCGGTGACCGATGCCCTGCAGAAGCTCTTCGAACTGGCCTGGCAACAGGCGACACCGCTCGGCCGGCCGGACGACGGTGACGGCGAACTCTCCGAGGGCGAGCGGACGTTGACCCGGCTGCTGGCGGCCGGGATGAAGGACGAGGCGGTGGCGCGGCATCTGGGGGTGAGCCTGCGGACGCTGCGGCGGCGGGTGAGCGAGCTGCAGGACCGGCTGGGGGCGGCGAGCCGGTTCCAGCTGGGGGTGCGGGCGGCGCAGCGGGGCTGGCTGTAGGGGGCCACACATGCGAAGGGCCGCGCCCCCGTCACTGGGAGCGCGGCCCGACCGCCGTACCGGACCGCTTACTTGCGGATCAGGTTGCGCAGCACGTACTGCATGATGCCGCCGTTGCGGTAGTAGTCGGCCTCACCGGGGGTGTCGATGCGGACGACCGCGTCGAACTCGACGCCCGTGTCGGTGGTGACCTTGACCGTGCTCGGGGTGGTGCCGTCGTTCAGCTCGGTCACGCCGGTGATGGAGAAGGTCTCCTCGCCGGTCAGGCCGAGCGACTCGGCCGACTGTCCCGCCGGGAACTGCAGCGGCAGGACGCCCATGCCGATGAGGTTCGAGCGGTGGATGCGCTCGTACGACTCGGTGATGACGGCCTTGACGCCGAGCAGCGCGGTGCCCTTCGCGGCCCAGTCGCGGGACGAGCCGGAGCCGTACTCCTTGCCGCCCAGGATGACCAGCGGGGTGCCGGCGGCCTGGTAGTTCTGCGACGCGTCGTAGATGAAGGAGACCGGGCCGCCCTCCTGCGTGAAGTCGCGCGTGTAGCCGCCCTCGGTGCCCGGCGCGATCTGGTTGCGCAGGCGGATGTTGGCGAACGTACCGCGGATCATGACCTCGTGGTTGCCTCGGCGGGAGCCGTAGGAGTTGAAGTCACGACGCTCCACACCGTGCTCGGTGAGGTACTTGCCGGCCGGGGTGTCGGCCTTGATGGCACCGGCGGGCGAGATGTGATCGGTGGTGACCGAGTCGCCGAGCTTGGCCAGGACGCGGGCGCCGGCGATGTCGGAGACCGGGGTGGTCTCCATCGTCATGCCCTCGAAGTACGGGGGCTTGCGGACGTACGTCGACTCCGCGTCCCACTCGAAGGTGTCGCCGGTCGGGATCGACAGGGCCTGCCACTGGGCGTCGCCCGCGAAGACGTCCTGGTAGGACTTGGAGAACATGTCCTCGCCGATGGCGTTGGCCACGACGTCGTTGACCTCGGCCTCGGAGGGCCAGATGTCGGACAGGTAGACCGGCTTGCCGTCCTGGTCGGTGCCGAGGGCGTCCCTGGTGATGTCCACCTTCATGGAGCCCGCGATGGCGTACGCGACGACCAGCGGCGGGGAGGCCAGGTAGTTCATCTTGACGTCCGGGTTGATCCGGCCCTCGAAGTTCCGGTTGCCGGAGAGGACCGAGGTGACCGCGAGGTCGTGGTCGTTGACGGCCTTGGAGACCTCCTCCGGCAGCGGGCCGGAGTTGCCGATGCAGGTGGTGCAGCCGTAGCCGACCAGGTTGAAGCCGACCTTGTCGAGGTACGGGGTCAGGCCCGCCTTGTCGAAGTAGTCGGTGACGACCTTGGAGCCCGGGGCGAGGGTGGTCTTGACCCACGGCTTGCGGGTCAGGCCCTTCTCCACGGCCTTCTTCGCCACGAGCGCGGCGGCGACCATCACGTACGGGTTCGAGGTGTTGGTGCAGGAGGTGATGGCCGCGACCGTCACCGCACCGTGGTCGATCTCGTAGGTCGAGCCGTCGGGGGCGGTGACCGTGGTCGGGCGGGTCGGTACGCCGTTGGAGGAGGCCGGGGCGTCGGAGGCCGGGAAGGACTCCTTGCCCGCCTCGTCGTCCTCGGCGACGTAGTTGCGGACGTCCTGCGCGAACTGCTGCGCGGCGTTCGCCAGGACGATGCGGTCCTGCGGGCGCTTCGGGCCGGCGATCGACGGGACGACCGTCGACAGATCCAGCTCCAGCTTCTCGGAGAAGTCCGGCTCGGCAGCCGGGTCGAGCCAGAGGCCCTGCTCCTTGGCGTACGCCTCGACGAGCGCGAGCTGCTGCTCGGAGCGGCCGGTGAGCTTCAGGTACTTGATGGTCTCGCCGTCGATCGGGAAGATCGCGGCGGTGGAGCCGAACTCCGGCGACATGTTGCCGATGGTGGCGCGGTTCGCGAGGGAGGTGGCGGCGACGCCCTCGCCGTAGAACTCGACGAACTTGCCGACGACGCCGTGCTTGCGGAGCATCTCGGTGATGGTCAGCACGAGGTCCGTGGCGGTGGTGCCGGCGGGAAGTTCGCCGGTGAGCTTGAAGCCGACGACGCGCGGGATGAGCATCGAGACCGGCTGGCCGAGCATCGCGGCCTCGGCCTCGATGCCGCCGACGCCCCAGCCCAGCACACCGAGGCCGTTGACCATGGTGGTGTGCGAGTCGGTGCCGACGAGGGTGTCGGGGTAGGCCTGGCCGCCCCGGACCATGACCGTGCGCGCCAGGTGCTCGATGTTCACCTGGTGGACGATGCCGGTGCCCGGCGGGACGACCTTGAAGTCGTCGAAGGCGGTCTGGCCCCAGCGCAGGAACTGGTAGCGCTCCTTGTTGCGGCCGTACTCCAGGTCGACGTTCTGCTTGAAGGCGTCGTTCGTGCCGAACTTGTCGGCGATGACGGAGTGGTCGATGACCATCTCGGCCGGGGAGAGCGGGTTGACCTTCGCCGGGTCGCCGCCGAGCGCCTTCACGGCCTCGCGCATGGTGGCGAGGTCGACGACACAGGGGACGCCGGTGAAGTCCTGCATGATCACGCGGGCGGGCGTGAACTGGATCTCCTGCGACGGCTGGGACTGCGAGTCCCAGTTGCCGAGGGCGCGGATGTGGTCGGCGGTGATGTTCGCGCCGTCCTCGGTGCGGAGCAGGTTCTCCAGCAGAACCTTGAGGCTGTACGGAAGGCGAGCCGAGCCTTCCACCTTGTCCAGCCGGAAGATCTCGTACGACTCGTCGCCCACCTGCAGCGTGCTGCGGGCGTCGAAGCTGTTCGCCGACACGACAGTCTCCTTCATTGATGTGCGCGTTCCCACCGCATCCTGCCGCCACGGCACCTTGGCCGAACCGCTGAGGCAGGGCTAAGTTAGGTAACCCTTACTAGGGTGGCGGCTGCGGTACGCCTCGGCAGATATCTCGATGTCGAGATAACTCTAGTACACGGGGGCGGGATGGTCATGCCCGGCCTCCGTTTGTGACGTCCCACACGGCCGGACCCATGGGGTGATGACGCAAAGCCGGGGTAACCGAAAGGGCGAGTACGAACCCTCGGAAGGAGGCACGATGCCCCTCACGTTCCGCAAGAGCTTTCGGATCCTTCCCGGAGTGCGGCTGAACATCAACCGACACTCCTGGTCCATCACCACAGGTGGCCGGCACGGACCCCATCACACGCGCAGCAGTTCCGGACGTCGTACGACATCGATGGATTTGCCCGGACCTTTCGGATGGCGGCGCACCCGTGCGACAAGGCGGCGTTGACGGGGCGTCACTCGAATGGACCCCCCAGGATGCCCCATCTCATATCTGAGATAGCCTCAACCGCATGGCAGACGACTACCTCGTACGCATCGGCAAGCTCATCCGTGACGCCCGGCAACACCGTGGCTGGACACAGGCACAGCTCGCGGAGGCGCTCGGCACCAGTCAGAGCGCCGTCAACCGCATCGAGCGCGGCAACCAGAACATCAGCCTTGAGATGATCGCTCGAATTGGTGAAGCCTTGGAGAGCGAGATCGTCTCTCTGGGCTACGCGGGGCCGATGCATCTGCGCGTCGTCGGCGGGCGTCAACTGTCCGGTGCCATCGACGTCAAGACGAGCAAGAACGCCTGTGTCGCGCTGCTGTGCGCATCCCTGCTCAACAAGGGCCGTACGGTGCTGCGCCGGGTCGCACGGATCGAGGAGGTCTACCGTCTGCTGGAGGTCCTCCATTCCATCGGGGTGAAGTCCCGCTGGATCAACGAGGGCGTCGACCTGGAGCTCGTGCCGCCGGCGGAGCTGGACATGGGCGCCATCGACGCCGACGCGGCCGTCCGCACCCGCTCCATCATCATGTTCCTCGGCCCGCTGCTGCACCGTATGGACCACTTCAAGCTGCCGTACGCCGGTGGTTGCGACCTGGGGACGCGGACCATCGAGCCGCACATGATCGCGCTGCGCCGCTTCGGGCTGGACATCGCGGCCACCGAGGGGCAGTACCACGCCCAGGTGGACCGGGCCGTCCGGCCCGACCGGCCGATCGTGCTGACCGAGCGCGGGGACACGGTGACCGAGAACGCACTGCTGGCGGCCGCCCGCCACGACGGCGTCACGGTCATCCGCAACGCCTCCTCCAACTACATGGTCCAGGACCTCTGCTTCTTCCTGGAGAACCTCGGTGTGCGCGTCGAGGGCATCGGCACCACCACCCTCACCGTGCACGGCGTGCCCGACATCGACGTGGACGTCGACTACTCCCCCTCCGAGGACCCGGTCGAGGCGATGAGCCTGCTCGCGGCCGCGGTGGTCACGGAGTCCGAACTCACCGTGCGGCGCGTGCCGATCGAGTTCCTGGAGATCGAGCTCGCGGTCCTGGAGGAGATGGGGCTCGACCACGACCGTACGCCCGAGTACTTCGCGGACAACGGCCGTACCCGACTGGTGGACCTGACGGTCCGCCCCTCCAAGCTCGAAGCCCCGATCGACAAGATCCACCCCATGCCCTTCCCGGGCCTGAACATCGACAACGTCCCGTTCTTCGCGGCGATCGCGGCCGTCGCGCAGGGCAAGACCCTCATCCACGACTGGGTCTACGACAACCGCGCGATCTACCTGACCGACCTGAACCGCCTGGGCGGCCGCCTCCAACTCCTCGACCCGCACCGGGTGCTGGTCGAGGGCCCGACCCGCTGGCGGGCCGCCGAGATGATGTGCCCGCCGGCCCTGCGCCCCGCCGTGGTCGTCCTGCTGGCGATGATGGCGGCCGAGGGCACGTCCGTGCTCCGGAACGTCTACGTCATCAACCGCGGCTACGAGGACCTCGCGGAGCGCCTGAACTCCGTCGGGGCACAGATCGAGATCTTCCGGGACATCTGACCGCACTCTGCTGGAGTGCCACCGCGCCCTGCGCCGGGTTCGGACGGCCGACTTGGTGATGTATGCCGCCTGTCGCACGGACAGGCGGTCAGGGGTCTGCCCTGCGCTACAAGCGCACGCCGTGCACGTGCCGCGGCTCGGCCAGCAGACCGTAGATGACCAGCACGGACACCAGCATCGTGAACAGAGACCAGAAGGGGTAGACCGGAAGGAAGATCATCTGACCGACGAGACAGAACGCTGCCAGACAGATGCCCGTCAGCCGCGCCGCTCTGGAGCCCACGAGCACGCCGAGACCCGCCAGGGTCATCACGATGCCGATGCCGACCCAGATCCAGCCCCAAGCCGTGTAGTTGAGAATGAGCAGCCGGTTGCCTCCGGAATAGACCTTCGAGTAGTAGCCGTGATTGAAGATCGCCACAAATCCGTTGAGCAGGTTGAAGAGGGCGCTGACCAAGAGCAGGATTCCGGCGAAGGCCACCCAGTGCGATCGCTCCATCGGAGGCACGGCACCGTCTGGTGGAGAGGTTTGTCGCTGCATGGGATCCATGAGATGCAGCACCACCGCAGCCCGCAATCGGTAGTGGCCCATGAGTGTTGGCGCACGGACCATGCCGCCCCGCGGCCCGGCGACGTTGCCACGATCACCGGCGGCATGACGGTGAGCCCCTCCTACGGTCGACGCCGGCCTACTTCGGCGTGCTGTCGGTACCCCGCGCCCGGGGTCAGCAGGACGGCCGTGTCCCCCGGCCGGGGGTGGGGTGTGTGGGCTTCCGTGACCGGATCGAGGCGGCCGTCCCGGCGCACGAGGAACAGCAGATCGCTGCCTGGCCGCAGGGCGTAGTCGGCGGGCTGCCCCAGAACGGCTGCCCCGTCCTCGTACCTGCGGGAGAACGTCGGCCAGGTCAGATCCGGGCCGAACAGAACCTCACCGCCGATGAAAGGCGCCACTACGCCGTGGCTGTCGGCCGGTGCGTTGAGAAGGTGGACCGTGCCCTCCACGCTGCCTCGCAGCAGCACTGCCGCGAGTGCGTTGAAGTCCTCCTCGGCGGTGAGAAGGTACATCGCCGTGATGTGGCCGGGTCAGACCTCCGCCGAGTGCCGTGTGACGGTCGGGCGCCGTGACGGCGTCGTCACTCCCCCCATGGGGTGATCCCCCAGCGGACGGTGTGCTGTTCGCCGGGGCCGAGGCGGACGAGCCCGGTGCCGCTGCGGAAGGCGTCCGGGGGGCAGGTCATCGGCTCGATGGCGACCGCACGACGGCGCTCCCCCGGCGGGAGGGTGTCGCCGGTGTAGAGCTGCACGTGGTCGGCGCCTTCACCGAGCCACACGTCCGTGCCGAACGCACCCGACGGGTGGGCCAGGCGCACCACGGCCCGACCGTCCGCGTCCCGGTCGAGGTCACCGAAAGGGGTGTCCAGCCCAAGCGCACCGACAGCGCGGGGCGTTCGCAGGTCGTACTCGCTCCCGGCGACCGGCTCGGCGGCGACCGGCAGGCCGCGCTCATCGGCGCGCAGCCACGTGTGTGCGGGGACGGTCAGCACCGCCTGGTCGACGACGGCGGTGCCCGCGGTGACGTAGGGATGCCGGCCGAAGCCGTACGGTGCGGCGCTCGTGTCGAGGTTGCGCGCGGTGACGGCGACCTCGAGCCCGCTCTCGCCCAGGGTGTACTGGGCGCGGACGTGGAGGTGGAAGGGGTAGCCCGGCTGCGGCCACAGCGGGACCTCCAGGACGGCGCGGCTGCCGCTCGCCTCCACGACCTGCCACGCGACCCACCGGAGCAGCCCGTGGATGGCGTTGCCGCCGGTCGGCTCAGTGAGCGGCAGCTGCAGATCCTGCCCGTCCCAGGCGTAGCGGCCGTCGCGGATCCGGTTCGGCCACGGCACCAGGATCTGGCCGTGTCCGCCGGTGATCCGGTCCTGTGCGGCGAATCCGTCGATCACGGTGCGCTCACCGACCGCGTACGACCGAAGGGCCGCGCCCAGCTCGACGACTACGGCACGGTGCGTGCCGTGACGAAGGGTCAGTTGCCGTCCGGTGCGGCTCTCCTGCACGCGTGGCCTCCTCGGCCCACCCGGCCGTCCTCGGACGCGGGCGTAGTGGTGGCCTGCGGTGTCGGCCCTTTCGTCGGGAGCGTGCGGCCCCTCATGGGCCCGGTCAAGCACGACACGTTCCTGTCGGCGCGATCGCCGGGCAGGTTCGCCCGCTGAGGCCACAGGAACGGGCGGGGGTCGACGCAAGGGCGCTCGTGCCGGTTCCCGGAGGGCGGCGTCACCCGCTGCCCGCGCGCCCGTGGCGGCGGCCGATGCGCCGCCAGACGGCCCGTTGGAATCTGATCATCAGCACGCCGACCAGGATCAGCAGCACGATGTTGAGCAGGAGCTGGATCAGGGATCCGCGTGCCTCGCTCCAGCTGGAGAACGCGCAGGAGACGCCGATGTCGGCGGCGGCCGGGATGGTGGTGACCGAGATGAAGACGCCGAGCAGCGCGCTCGTCCTGGCCTGGGTCAGGGACATGATCCCGACGATGCCGGCCAGCACCGCGACGACGACGGAGAAGGCGTTGGGAGCGTCGATCAGCGTGGAGACGGGCCTGAAGCCCAGCTCGAATGCCTTGGGCTGGAGGTCGAGGCCCCGCACCGCCCAGGAGAACAGGAAGGT